>DASPRL010000200.1 GCA_035624475.1 Terriglobales bacterium | reverse complement strand
GCCTCCTGGCGGGTGTTGGCGCGCGGCAGGTAGAACTGGTCGAGCGCGAACAGCCCCACCGAGATCACCGCCGCGATCACCAGCACCGGCACGATCATGCGGTAGATGCTGATGCCGGTGGCCTTCAGGGCGGTGATCTCGTTGGCCTTCTGCATCAGCCCGAAAGTGATGAGCACCGCCAGCAGCACCGCCAGCGGGGTCATGGTGTAGAGGATGTAGGGAGTGACATTGAGCAGGTAGGCGCCCACCGTGACCAGGGGGACGCGGTTGCGCACGATGTCGCCCAGCAGTTCGAAGAAGGTGAAGACCAGAGCCAGCATCACGAAGCTGGCCACGATCAGCAGCAGGTAGAGGATGAAATCGCGCAGGATGTAGTCGTCGAGGATGAGGGGGAAGTTGGCGCTGAACATGCGCCGCCGCTGGTAGGCGCGCTGGAAGGCGCCGCCGCGGCCGGTGGCCTCGGCGGTCCGCAGGCGCCCGCCCACGCTCTTGCGCACTCCCCCGAACAACTCGCGCAGCGACCCCATCTCCAGCGGCCGCCGGTTCACCCGCAGCAGCAGCACCACCCCGGTCAGGAAGAAGAGCAGGTTCGCTCCCCACACGCCCAGGGCGGGGTCCACCTTGCCCTGGCGCCCCAGGCCGATGCCCACCAGGGAGACGGAGTAGTAGAGGAAGACCAGCACGATGGTGAGCACGAAGCCGGTGCTCTTGCCGCCCTTGTGAGCGGAGAGCCCCAGCGGGATGCCCACCAGCGCCAGCACCAGGCAGGCGAAGGGCATGGCCAGGCGGCGGTGGAACTCGATGCGGTACCAGCGGGCGCGGGCGGGGTCGGGATCGTGGGAGTGGGCCAGGAGCTGGGTGAGCGGCATCTCCGAGACCGGCACCAACTCGCGCCGGCTCTCGGCTTCGGGCGCGGGCACGGGAATGGGGATGTCGGTCTGGCTGAAGGTGGAGATGGAATACTGGCCGGGGAGGCGGGGGCTGACCTCGTGCTGGGAGCCGTTCTCCAGATGCAGGCGCAGCAGGGTGGGCGACTCGTTGATCACCACGCCGCGCTCCGCCACGGTGAGGACGGGCGAGGAGGGATTGCTGATGTCGGCCAGGAAGATGTTCTTCCACACCGCCCCGCCGGGCGCGGTGGAGACGTCCTGCACGTACAGCACCTTGTTGCGGAAGTTCTCGTAGAAGACGCGGGGCTGGATCTCGAAGGAGACCTGGGCGCTCTTGAGCCGGTCCTGCAGCGCGCCCAGGGCGGCGGCCGAGCGCGGCGCCAGCAGCAGGGTGTTGGCCAGGGCCAGCAGCCACGCTGCCAGGGCGAAGAGGGCGATCACCCGCACGAACATCCACGCTCCCAAGCCGCTGGCGCGCATGGCGGTGACCTCGCTGTCGGCGGCTAGCCGGCTCAGCCCGATCAGGATGCCCACCAGCACTCCCATGGGAACGGTGTAGGTGAGGGCGGCGGGCAGGGCGTAGAAGAAGATCTCGGCCACGCTGGGCAGGGGAGCGCTGTTGCGCACCACCAGCTCCAGGATGCGGGTCACGTCCCGCAGGAACAAGACGAAGGTGAACACCGACGCCCCGATCACGGCGTGCGCGGTCACCTCCCGCAGGATGTAGCGCGTGAAGATCCGCATGGACTTGCCGGAAAGCAAAGTCTAGCATGGCCGCAGGGACGCTTTCCGCGTCCCCGGCGAAGAACCCCGGCCCCAGGTTCCGCGATCGGCAACCCCATGCCCGTCCTGCGCGTGCTCTTCCTCTGGCATATGCACCAGCCCTATTACAAGGACCTGGTGAGCGGCGAGTACCGCCTGCCCTGGGTGCGCCTGCACGCCCTCAAGGACTACTACGGCATGGTCAAGCTGCTGGAGGAGTTCCCCGCCATCCACCAGACCTTCAACCTGGTACCCTCGCTGATGGCGCAGCTCGACGACTATGTCGCCGGGCGCGCGCGCGATCCCTTCTTCGAGGTGGCCGCCAAGCCCGCCGCCGACCTCACCCCGGAAGAGCGTCGCTTCGCCCTGCAGTATCTCTTCCAGGCCAATCCCGCCAACATGATCGGCCGCTATCCCCGCTACCGCGATTTGTGGGAGCGCTTCCGCGGGGCCGGCGAGAGCCCGGAGAAGGCGGAGAAGTTCTTCCAGAAGCAGGACTACGCCGACCTGCAGGTGCTCTCCCAACTCGCCTGGTTCGACGAGTTCTTCCTGGAGGACCCCGAGGTCGCGGCGTTGGTGAAGAAGGGCCACGGCTTCTCGCTCGACGACCAGCGCCGCACGATGGCGAAGGAGAAGGAGTTCCTGGGGCGGGTGTTGCCCGAGTACAAGGCCGCGGCCGAGCGCGGCTCCATCGAGATCTCCACTTCGCCCTACTACCATCCCATCCTGCCGCTGCTCTGCGACAGCGACCAGGGACGGGTGTCCAGCCCCGGGCTGCACCTGCCGCAACAGCGCTTCCGCCATCCCGAGGACGCGGAGGAGCAGTTGCGCCGCGGCCTCGGCCTGCATGAGCGGGTCCTGGGGCGGCGGCCTCGCGGCGCCTGGCCCTCGGAGGGCAGTGTCTCGGAGGAGGTGTTGGCCATCGCCCACAAGGTGGGGCTGGAGTGGATGGCCACCGACGAGGGCGTGCTGGGGCGCTCGCTGGGGGTCTCGCTGCACCGCGACCGCAGCGGCCGTCTGGAGGCGGGCGCGCTGCAGAGGCTCTACACCATCTACCGCTACGAGAAACAGGAGAGCGCCCTGCACCTGGTCTTCCGCGACCACGCGCTCTCGGACCTGATCGGCTTCGTGTACTCCGGGATGCCCGCGCGCGAGGCCGCCGCCCACCTCATCCAGTCCCTGAAGGATTCCGCGCAACCGGTTCTGCGGTCAGGGCAAGATGCCGTGGTCTCCATCATTCTCGACGGCGAGAACGCCTGGGAGTTCTATCCCCGCTCGGGGCGCGAATTTCTGCGGCGTCTCTACGACGGCTTGAGCCATGAGCCGCAGGTCGAGGTGCTCACCATCTCCGAGGCCATCGCCCGGCAGAAGGAGTTCGGCAAGCTGAGCGGGCTGGTGCCGGGCTCCTGGATCAACGCCAACTTCAACGTCTGGATCGGCGCTCCCGAAGACAACCGCGCCTGGGATTGCCTCTCCGAGGCCCGCGACTTCTATGCCCAGGCGGCGCCCAAGGCCGCCGAGGCGGCCCGCCAGTTGGCCTTCGAAGAACTGCTCATCGCCGAAGGCAGCGACTGGAACTGGTGGTACGGCCCCGAACACCACTCCGCCAACGACCGCGACTTCGACGAGCTCTACCGCAAGCACCTCTCCAACGTCTACCAGGCGCTGGGAGCGGCCCCGCCCGACGCCCTGGCGCAACCCATCCTCACCGAAGCCGCGCGCCCCTACTTCGTCCCCCAGACCGCCTTCATCCATCCCCGCATCGACGGCGCCGTCACTGGCTACTTCGACTGGATCGGGGCGGCCATGTACACCGCCGACCGCCGCTCCTCCTCCATGCACGGCAAGCAGTTCGTGCTGGACGCCGTCTATGCCGGCATCGACGAGAGCAACCTCTACGGCCGGCTGGATTTTGCCGGCGAAGTGCCGGGAGGCAAGCTCCAGGTCGTCGTCCACATGGAAGGTCTGGCGCCGGACGCCGCCCAGGCCCAGGACCTGCGCCTGGATGTCACCCTGGAAGACCGCGCCATCACGGCCTGGAAACTGGGCCGCGGGGAGGATGGTTCGCAGCCTGTGGGCGACGAGCTCTCAGCGTTGCTGGTGCGCTTGCGCCGCGTGCTGGAGTTCCAATTGCCGCTGGCGCAGATCCCCGCGCCGCCGCGGGGCAAGGCGAGGCTGCGCTTCAGTCTGTGGCGCGAGCACCTGCCCATCGACGCGCTGCCGCTGGAGGGATGGATCGAACTCGACGTGCTCAGCGAAGACGAACTGGCCACGCGCCTGTGAGGAGCGCGGCCGGCTCGCGGAAACGCTACTGTCCGGTGGCGGTGGCCGGGCTCATGGCCAGCGGCCGGTTCAGCTCCATCACGATCTCGGTGCCGGCGGGCAGGTCGGCCGAATGCCGTCGCGTCAGCCAGTGGATGACGGTGGCGCCCCCGCCGATCAGTCCGCCGATCAGCGCCCCCTTGCCTCCTCCCACCGCCGCGCCCACGCCTACTCCCGCGCCCGTGCCCACACCCATCTCCAGCAGGTCGCGCGTGTCGTGCCCGGGACCCTTGATCTCACCTTCTTCGTTGACACCGGTGTGGGCGGCGTTGGTGTCCACCACCACCGCGGTGATGGTGTAGCGAGCGCCGTCGGGCATGGTGATCTGGTCGGGCATCAGGTCCAGGGTGGGCACGCCCTTGATGCGGCGCGGGTCCGTGACCCGCACCACCCGGCCCTGCACGGCCGCGCCCACCGGGATCACGGCCTTGCCGTTGAGCAGCACCGCCTCGGTCACGCGCCCGGCGAAGGTGTCCCCCGGCTTGCTGCTGCGGGTGGAGAGCGGCGTCTCCAGCTTCATCTTGATGCCGGTGCCGGTGGGCAGGGAAAGGGCGGGCGCGGCGGCCAGCGGGGCCTCCTGCGCCAGCGCGGCGCCGGCCGCAGCCAGTGCCAGGATCGCGGTCACGAACACTCTCTTCATCGATCACCTCCCGATGGGGTCAGCCACGCGCAGCGTGGAGAAGAAATCCAGCCTCTCCCGCGGACTGTAAAACACCCAAGAAACCGGCACAACATCCGAAAGAACGGGGGAATCAGCCTAGGTACGGGAGGTGCCCGGCCCCCGCGCCCGCTTCTCCTGCCCGGCCGCGAAAGTTCGCGGTTTCTGCGATAGGATAGGCACCCATATGGCCCAGGTCCCCGGGTTCCTCCGATCCCTGCTGCGGCGCTGGACCGTGCTGGGAGCGTGGCTGCTGGCGCTGCTGCTGGCCTGGCTCCCCGCCTCGGCCCAGCAGGCCGCCACGGCTCCTCCCGCCGCTCCCCCGCAGAACAAGCTCCAGACCGATTCCGCCGCCCGCGAGCGCGACAACGAGCGCCGCGAAAGCCACCTCTCTCGCCAGGACGCCGAGGCCCTCTTCCACTCGGTGGATTCCATCCTGCGATTCGCCAGCGACGACACCCGCCTGCCCGTCCGCCAACCCGTCCAGCGCGCCCTGGCCAGCCGCGATCAGGTGGAGCATTACGTCGAAGACGAGATGCGCAAGGATAAGGAGAGCGGCCGCTTCAAGCGCGCCCAGTCGGTGCTGCAGAAGTTCGGCCTCATCCCCCGCGACCTCGACCTGGAAGCGCTGATGGTCGAGCTGATGCGCGAGCAAGTGGCCGGCTACTACGATCCCAAGAAGCAGACCTTCTACATGCTCGACTGGATCGCGCCCGAAGTGCAGCGCCCGGTGATCGCCCACGAGCTCACCCACGCCCTGCAGGACCAGTCCGTCGGGCTGGAGAAATGGCTCAAGGACCCCAACGCCGACGATCCCCCCGATCTCGACCCCGACCTGGCCGCCGACGAGCAGGCCACGGCGCGCACCGCCGTCACCGAAGGCCAGGCCACTGTGGTCATGCTCGATTACCTGCTGCAGCCCGGCGGCCGCACCGTCGCCACCGCCCAGGATTACGTCAACACCTTCGAGCAGGGCATGCTGCAGAGCAGCAACTTCCCCGTCTTCAGCAACTCGCCCCGTTACATCAAGGAGATGCTCATCTTCCCCTACCGCTACGGGCTCGATTTCGTGCGCGACGTGATGATCGAGAAGGGAAAGGAAGACGCTTTCCTGGGCCTGCTCCAGCACCCTCCCAGCACCACCCGCGAGATCATGGAGCCCAAGGTCTACCTGGCGGGCGAGCACCTGGCGCCCCTGCGCTTGCCACCCTTGGCCAAGCTCCTGGGGACGCGTTATCCCCGCTACGATGTGGGCGCGATGGGCGAGTTCGACGTGAAGGTCCTGCTGGAGCAGTTCGCGGGCGAGAAGGCGGCCGGCAAGATCAGCCCCCACTGGCGCGGCGGCTACTACTACGCCGTGGTGCGGCCGGAGGCCCTGCCGGGCAAGGCGGCGGACGGCGCCGCCCTGCGGAAGCAGGCCCTGCCGCCCGCCTCCCTGGCGCTGCTCTACGTATCCCGCTGGGACTCCAGCGAGAGCGCGGAAAAATTCGCCCACGCCTATGCCGCCATGCTGCCCCAGCGCTACCCCGGGGTGCAGCGCGCCCCCAGGAACCCCAACCCGCAGAACTTCGCCGAGCGCGTCGCCAATCACACCGAGTGGCGGACCGACGAAGGCCCGGTCTTCGTCGAGTCCTGGGGCGAGACCGTGCTGGTGATGGAGAGTTTCGATCCCGACACCGCGGCCCGCCTCCGCGATGCCGTCCTGGAGCGCAGCGGCGAGGGCCCGGAGCCCGCCCTCGGCAAGCAGCCCTGATCCGGCTGGCCCGGCCGTCCTCCGCCCCGGCAACTTCGTTCGGTATAATCGCGGCCTTGGTTTCGAGGAGGGAACGCTTGCCACAGGCAGAGATCGGCATCATCGGCGGCAGCGGCCTCTACGCCATGCCGGGGCTCAGCAAGGTCCGCGAGGTCAGGATCAAGACACCCTTCGGAGACCCCTCCGACGCCTACGTGCTGGGCGCGCTGGAAGGCCGCCAGGTCGCCTTCCTGGCGCGCCACGCCCGCGGCCACCGCATCCTGCCCAGCGAACTCAACTTCCGCGCCAACATCTACGGCTTCCGCAAGCTGGGCGTGACCCGCATCCTCTCGGTCTCGGCGGTGGGCTCGCTCAAGGAAGAGCACAAGCCCACCGACTTCGTCATCCCCGACCAGTTCTTCGACCGCACCAGCAAGCGCGTCTCCACCTTCTTCGGCGAAGGCGTCGTCGCTCACGTGGCCTTCGCCGACCCCGTCTGCGCCGAGGTGGCGCGCGCCCTGGAACAGGCCTGCCGCAAGGTGGGTGTGGTGGGCAAGCGCGGCGGCAGCTACGTCTGCATGGAAGGGCCGCAGTTCTCCACCAAGGCGGAGTCCAACGTCTACCGCTCCTGGGGGATGGACGTGATCGGCATGACCAACCTGCAGGAAGCCAAGCTGGCGCGCGAGGCCGAGATCTGCTACGCCACCGTCGCCATGGTCACCGACTACGACTGCTGGCATCCCGGCCACGAGTCGGTCACGGTGGAGCAGGTCGTGGCCGTGCTCAACCAGAACGCCGACAACGCCGGCAAAGTGATCCGCGCCGCGGTCGCGGCCCTGCCCAAGCAGCGCGGCTGCAAGTGCGGCTCCGCGCTGGCTACCGCCATCCTCACCCAGCGCGATAAGATTCCCGCCCGCACCCGCAAGAAGCTGGCGCTCATCCTCGGCAAGTACCTGCGTGCGGCCAAGGGAGGCAAGTAAGCGATGGCCATCCTGGCGGTCGGCTCCATCGCCTTCGACGACATCACCACTCCCTTCGGCAGCAGGCAGAAGCTGCTGGGCGGCTCGGCCACCTACTTCTCCCTGGCTGCCAGCTACTTCACCGAGGTGCGGGTGGTGGGGGTGGTGGGCGAGGACTTCGCCCTGGAGCACGAGGAGATCCTGCTCAACCGCGGGGTGCGCACCGAGGGCATCCAGCGCGCCCCGGGCAAGACCTTCCACTGGTCGGGCGAGTACGGCGACAACCTCAACGAAGCCAAGACCCGCCTGACCGAGCTCAACGTCTTCGAGAGCTTCCGGCCGCAGATCCCGGCCGAGTACAAGGAATCGGAGTATCTCTTCCTGGCTAACATCGATCCCGTGCTGCAGGCCGGCGTGCGCCGACAGATGGACGGCGCCCGCCTGGTCGGCGGCGACACCATGAACTTCTGGATCCAGGGCAAGCCCAAAGAGCTGGCCGCCATCCTGCGCCTGATCGACGTCCTGCTCATCAACGACGGCGAAGCCAAGCTGCTGGCCGGCGATCCTAACCTGCCGCGCGCCGCCCACCGCATCCTGGCCAAGGGACCCAAGGCGCTGGTCATCAAGCACGGCGAGTACGGCGCCACCATCTTCTTCCGCGAGGGCGCCTGGGGCATCGGCCGCCATCCCTTCCGCGCTCCCGCCCTGCCCCTGGACGAGGTGCTCGATCCCACCGGCGCCGGCGATTCCTTCGCCGGAGGCTTCATGGGTTACATCGCTTCCCAGGGCGAGATCAACCGCGAGGTCCTGAAGCGCGCCATGTTCTACGGCGGGGTGATGGGCTCGTTCGCCGTGGAGCGCTTCGGCACCGAGCGCCTGCGCATGCTCACCCGCGCCGAGATCGACGCCCGCTTCCAGCTCTTCCGCGAACTCACCCACCTGGAATGAGACCCGAGGGCGCGCGCGAATGGCTCCGCCTGGCCTTCGCGGCCGCCGGGGCTTCTCTGATGTCGTTCCTCTACTTCTACCGCCACGGCCAGATCCTGCTCTACGGCGACGCCGTGGCCCATATCGCCATCGCCCGCCGCGTCTTCGATTCGGTGAAGCCCAGCCTGTTGCATCTGGGGACGGTGTGGCTGCCCCTGCCGCACTTGCTCATCCTGCCCTTCGTGGTTCCGGACGACTGGTGGCAGTCGGGCGTGGGCGGCTCGATCCCCTCGATGGTCGCCTACGTGGCCGGGGCAGTGGGCATCTTCCGCCTGGTGCGGGCGCGGGCCTCGCGCCCGGCGGCGTGGCTGGCCGCCGCGGCGTTTGGGTTGAATGCCAACCTGCTCTACCTGCAGTCCACCGCCATGACCGAACCGCTCTACTTGGCGCTCTTCATCTGGGCTGTGGCCTATCTCGACGACTTCGTGCGTGAGCGGCAACAGGATGCGGAAAAGGCCGCGCGCGCGCTGCGTCGCTGCGCCCTGCTGTTGGCCGCCGCCATGCTCACCCGCTACGACGCCTGGGTCGTCACCTGTGCTGCCGGGCTGATTGCCGCGATCGCGGTATTGCGCGGTAGCGCGGCCGCGGGTCAGCGCAAGCTCCTGCGCCGCGCCTGGGTGCAGTTCGGTCTCCTTTGCGCACTCGTGCCGCTGTTCTGGCTGACCTACAACTCCGTGCGCTGGGGCGATCCCCTGGACTTTGCCCGCGGGCCCTACTCCGCCAAAGCCATCGCCGAGCGTTCCGTGCCGGCGGGCTTCCACTATCCCGCCGAACACAGTCCCGCCGTGGCCGGGCTCTTCTTCCTCAAGTCGGTGGCGCTCAACCTGGGCGGGGAAGGGAGATGGCAGTGGTTGCTGCTCGGGGCCGCGCTGGCGGGCATGCTGCTCATGGTCGTCCGGTTCCGGGAGCGCTGGCCCTGGCTGCTGCTCTGGCTGCCCTTTCCGTTCTACGCGCTGGCCATCGCCTATGGCAGCGTGCCGCTCTACGTGCCCATGTGGTGGCCGTTCGGCTACTACAACCTGCGTTACGGATTGCAACTGCTGCCGGCGGTGGCGGTCTTTTTCGCGATAGGGATCGAGCAGGTGGCCTCGCTGCCGCGCCTCCGTGTGGCCGCCATCGCCGGCGGCCTGCTGTTGATCGCCGGAAGCAGCCTCGCGGCCTGGCGCGGTACGCCCATCTGCCAGAAGGAAGCCCAGGTCAACTCCGTCACCCGCGTTGCTTTCGAGGGCGCGCTGGCCCGGGAACTATCCCACCTACCCGCCACCGCGCGCATCCTGATGTTCACCGGCGGCCACCCGGGAGCGCTGCAGACCGCCGGCATCCCCATGCGTCGCACGGTCAACGAGAGCCTGCATCCGGAGTGGGAGCAGGCCCTGGAGGCTCCCGCCGCGGCGGCCGACTACGTGGTAGCCATCGACGGCGATCCCGTCGCTGCCGCCGTGGCCGCCCATCCCCAGAATCTCCAGGCGCTGGTGATCGTGGAGACCCCGGGGCAGGGCCGCGCCACCCTCTACGGCGTT
>DASPRL010000199.1 GCA_035624475.1 Terriglobales bacterium | reverse complement strand
GATTGCCGTGGGCCTGGCCATGGTGCACGGTGGCAACCGCTTCGCCCTGGACTACCGCGACAAACTGGTCTCGCGGGCCTACGCCTCCTCTACCATCCTGCGCGCGCTCCAAAGCGGCCGGCCCGAAACCGCGGCGGCCTTGGACTGTGGCGCCAACCTCGTGGGAGGAGCGGCCAGCACGCTGGCAGGCTACTGGGCGCCCGCCGTTTATCCTGTCGTCCTCTATCGCGGATGGATCGGGGGCATCGTGGGCGTGGACGGCAAGCACCGCAGCCGCCTCTCCGACCCCTCGGAGAGGACTTATTACCTGGTCACGCTGCTCCTGCAGTTGCTGCCGTATTCGCTGGCGGGAGGCGCGGGCGTGAACCTGGGGATTGCTCGAGTGCGTCCCGTGGGTGACTATGCCGGACCCAAATGGTTGGGGTTGCCCAGAGAAGCCTTACGCGACGCCGCCCGCATCTACCTGTTGGTCGTCCCTCTCTTCGCCGTGGCCTCTGCTTTCGAATTCCTCGCCCGTTAAGAGGCTCGGCGTTCCCCCGTGCTCCCTTGTGTCCTTTGTGGTGAGCTTTCTCTTCCTGCGCTAAGCTGGTTGCTATGCCATCGCGCGAGTGGGATGCGGAAGCCTACCATCGCCTCTCCGAGCCGCAGTTCGAGTGGGGAATGAAGGTGGTGGCGCGGCTGAAGCTGCGCGGCGACGAGACTGTGCTCGACGCCGGCTGTGGCTCCGGGCGACTGAGCGCCGAATTGCTCTCGCGCCTGCCCCGGGGCCACGTGCTCTGCGCCGATCTCTCCAGCAACATGCTGCGCTCGGCCCGCGAGTACCTGGAGCGGGACTACCCGGGGCGCGTCCGCTTCCTGTGCGCCGACCTCACCGCGCTGCCCCTGCGCGCCGCCGTGGACGGCGTCTTCTCGACCGCCGTCTTCCACTGGATCCCCGATCATCCCAAACTGTTCGCCTCGCTGTTCGCCGCGCTCAAGCCGGGCGGCTGGCTGGAAGCGCAGTGTGGCGGGGCAGGGAACCTGGAGCGCCTGCGCACCCGCGCCCAGCGGCTCATGCGCAGCCCGGAGTTCGCGCCGCATTTTCGCGGCTTCGAGGACAACCGCGAATACGCCAGCCCGGAGCTGACCATGGAGCGGCTGCGCGCCGCCGGCTTCGTCGAGGCGGAGGCCTGGCTCGAACCCGCGCCCGCCACCTTCCCCACCCGCGAGCGCTTCCGCGAGTTCATCGGCAAGGTGAACCTGCACAAATACGTGGCGCGGCTGGAGGACGGCGAACTCAGCCGGCGCTTCCTCGATGCCATGGCGGAGCAGGCGGCGGGCGACGATCCGCCCTTCACCCTCGATTACCTGCGCATGAACCTGCGCGCGCGCAAGCCGGCGTAGCGCGGCTCAATCCACCGCGTCGCCGATCCAGTCGAGGTATTCGGAGCTACCCGCGTCGATGGGCAGGGCCACGCACTCGGGCAGTTCATAGGAGTGCAACTCCGAGATGGCGTCGCGCACGTCCGGGAAACAGTCGGCCGTGGTCTTGATGATCAGCAGGAATTCCTCCGCCTGCTCCACTTTCTCCTGCCAGCGGTAGACGGAGGCGATGGGTCCTACCAGATTGACGCAGGCGGCCAGGCGGCGCTCCACCAGCGCGCGCGCGATCTTCTCCCCTTCCTCGCGCGAGCCGGTCGTGGTCAGGACGATGCGCTTGTCGGTCATGAGGACCAGCCTCCAGCCGTCAGCACTGTACCACCGACGGCTCCCCGCTGAATGCTGCCGCTTCGTAGGGATCGCTGGTTTAACCACCTTGGTTCCCTCGGCTTGACGCCGGCGGGGAACGGACGTTCACTTTAGGAAGACGCAGGGGGAACTGCGCGCGGAAAGGCGCACCTTGGAGCTGGTGGAACAGATCGGCGATCGGCTGTACCGCTGGCGGCGCAAGCTGGCCAGCGCGGGGGTGGGGTTGCTCGCCTGCCTGCTCGCCTACCACGTGGTCTTCGGCGCCAACGGCATGATGGCCTGGGAGCAGAAGCGGGCGGAGTACCGGCAGTTGCAGCAGCAGATCGAAGACCTGCAGAAGCAGAACCAGCGGCTCACCGAGCACATTCAGGCGCTGAAATCCGATCCCGCGGCCATCGAAAAAGAGGCCCGCGAGCAGTTGCGCTACGTCCGCCCCGGCGAAGTCATCTATGTCGTGCCCCCGGCCAAGGCGCGCACCCAGCCCCCGGCTCCCGCATCCCCTCCTCCCTCCGCCACGGCGCAACGCCGGCCGTAGCGCCGCCGACCGCCGTCGGATCTTGTAACCTTTTTCTGGGCCTGCCCTCTCTCTGTGTAATGGCCGGCTTCTGTACCCCGGCCGGCCAGGGGCGGCCGCCTGTTTTTGGTTGCATTTCATCGTAGGGCGAGATACAAGGGATGCCCCGCCCAGCGGGCGTTGGGCGCCGTTGGCCGGCGCGGAGCCGACTCCGCGCAAGCAGGGCATCCCGCCGATGAACCGAGGAATAAGGAGAAGCGAAGCTATGAAGAAAGTGTCATTGATCGTACTGGCTCTGGCCGTACTGGCGTTTGTGGCCGTGAGCGCGAGCGCCGGCGCCAAGGCCACCACCGTGACCGGCTGGGTAGGCGACAGCAAGTGCGGCGCCCATGGCGCCCAGAAGGCCGACTGCGTGGCCAAGTGCGTGCAAGCCGGCGCCGCCCCCGTCCTGGTCAGCGACAAGGACCAGTCGGTGCTGAAGATCGACAACCCCGACGCGGTGAAGGACCATCTCGGTCATCACGTTACCGTGACCGGCCACGTGGACAACGGCAGTATCCACGTGGACAGCGTCGCCATGGTCCCAGGCAACTAGCCGGCGATCGGTTGGCGGGGATTTGCGGGGCGGCCCCCAAGCCGCCCCGAAGTCTTTCTCAGCGCACCACGCCTGCCAGCGGGGAGCTGGCCGTAGCGTAGAGCTTCCTGGGCATGCGTCCGGCAAGGTAGGCCTGGCGTCCGGCCAGGACCGCGTTCTTCATGGCCTCGGCCATGAGGACGGGGTCGTCGGCGCCGGCGATGCCGGTGTTCATGAGCACTCCGTCGTAGCCCAGCTCCAGCGCGATGGCGGCGTCGGAGGCCGTGCCCACGCCGGCGTCCACGATCAGCGGCACCTCCGCGATCATCTCCCGCAGGATGCGCAGGCTGGCGGGATTCTGGATGCCCAGGCCGCTTCCGATGGGCGCTCCGAGAGGCATCACCGCGCTTGCGCCAGCGTCGACCAGACGGCGGGCCACCACCACGTCGTCCGAGGTGTAGGGCAGGACGGTGAAGCCCTCCTTCACCAGGAGGCGCGTGGCCTCGACGGTGGCGGCCACGTCGGGGAAGAGGGTCTTCGGGTCGCCGATGACCTCGACCTTGATCCAGTCGGAGAGCCCGACCTCGCGGCCCAGGCGGGCGGTGCGCACGGCTTCCTCGGCGGTATAGCAGCCGGCGGTGTTGGGCAGCAGGAAGTAGCGCTTGGGGTCGATGAAGTCGAGCAGCGACTCCTTGCTGCGGTCGAGGTTGACGCGACGCACCGCCACCGTGACCATCTCGGCGCCTGAAGCCTCGATGGCCCTCGCCGTCTCCTGCCCGCTCTTGTACTTGCCCGTGCCCACGATCAGCCGCGAGCGGAACTCATGATTCGCAATGATGAACTTGTCCATGGGGATATTCTAGCGGAGCGGCGCGCCGGGCGCGCTCTCCGCGCGAGTCCGGATGGCGCGCAGCCACATCACGCGGATCAGGGCGCTGCCGGGGTAAATCACGCGCCAGTAGCGCCCGAAGGCGCGAGCGGTGGCTGCGTCGGTGGCGTAGACGCGGGTCTCGGTGGTCACGCGGCACTCCCCGGGTCCAATCTCCTGGATACGGAAGTTCATGGCCGCTTTGGCATAGCCGGGCGCGGATAGGGCCTGCCACGTCTCCGGCGTCCAGTCGGCCAGGCGAGAGGGCCGCGGCGCGGCCGCGAAGGTGCCCAGCACCAGCTCCTGCCGGGGCTCGTCCGCCAGCATGAGGAAGCCGGTGCGGGTGGCGAGGTCGAGGATGGGCTGCTGCGCGGGTGGGTTCAGGATACTCGCGGGCACGGGCCGGCCCAGGCGGCGGATCCAGGTGAGGGCGCGGTAGAAGGTGA
The DNA here is from genome assembly GCA_035624475.1 of Terriglobales bacterium. Lineage (NCBI taxonomy): Bacteria > Pseudomonadati > Acidobacteriota > Terriglobia > Terriglobales > Terriglobales bacterium. The sequence goes on along the minus strand of DASPRL010000199.1, from coordinate 1,712 downwards.
TCTCGGAGGCGGTGACCTGGCGCAGGGCGCGGTCCACCTGCTCCGCGGAGGCGTGCACCACGATGCTGTGCTGCTCGCGCGCCTGGTAGGCGGGAAGAAAGAGATCCAGGCGGGTGGAGGGAGCGGTGACCTGCGTGAGGGAAAGTGGCCAGAAGAATCCGCAGGAGATGACCGCCAGCCCCGCCGCCAGAGCGAGGGCAGCGCGCCGCCGGGTGCCCAGGCGCAGCCAGCGCAGCGGCTTGAGTAGGCATACGAGCGCCAGGAAGACAAGGAACAGCCCGGCGTACACGGCGAGAGAGGGGAGCATGGTGGAAGGGTACGCTTCCCGGCTGCTCTTTAGCTACAGCGGCCTCGTGACGATAGAGGTCTCTCACTGCGCTCGAGATCAAGAAGAAGCACGGCAGCGCGGCTATTTCAGGCTGCCGGCCTCGGAGCGGTAGGCGGCCTCGGCCTCGCGGTAGAGGGCGTCGATGCGCTCCTTGTACTTCTCCTCCACCACCCGGCGGCGCAGCTTCATGGTGGGGGTCAGCTCGCCGCCGGCGATGGTGAAATCCTCGGGCACCAGTAGCACGCGCTTGATGGTCTCGAACTGGGCGAGACCCTGGTTGAGCTCGCCCACGACGGCGTCGTAGAGGGCGCGCACGGGCTCGGCGGCGATCAATTCCTCGCGCGAGCCGAACTTCACGTTGTTGACCCGCGCCCAGTCCTCCAGCAGCGGGAAGTGCGGCACCATCACCACCACCGAGAACTTGCGGCGGTCGCCGATGACCACCGCCTGCTCCACCATCACGTTGGCCTTGAGCGCGGCCTCGAGGGGCTGCGGGGCGATGAACTTCCCCCCTGAGGTCTTGATCAGGTCCTTCTTGCGGTCGGTGATGGTGAGGAAGCCGTCTGGGTCGAGGGTGCCGATGTCGCCGGTCTTGAACCAGCCGTCGAGGAAGGCCTCCCGGGTCTCCTCGGGCCGGTTCCAGTAGGCCTGAAAGATGGACTTGCCGCGCACCAGGATCTCGCCGTCGGCAGCGATCTTGCACTCCACGTTGGGCAGGGGCCTGCCCACGGTACCCAGCTTGAGCGCGCCGGGAACGTTGATGGCGATCACGGGCGAGGTCTCGGTCAACCCGTAGCCCTCGTAAATGGGGATGCCCACCGAGGCATACCACTCCGAGAGCTCCTTGCCCAGGGGTGCGCCCCCGGAGATGTAGGCGCGCACGCGCCCGCCGAAGGCCTGGCGCACGCGCGAGTACAGGATCAGGTCGGCCAGCTTCCAGGCGGGCCCGCCGGGGATCTTGCCGGCCACGACCTGGTCGCGATGGGCGGCGCCCACCTTGACCGCCCAGTTGTAGAGCGAGCGCTTGAAGCCGTTCCCGGCGGCGTGCTGCACCGCGTTGTAGATCTTCTCGTAGACACGAGGGACGCCCACGAAGAGGGTGGGGCGGGTCTCCAGCATGGTGCGGTGCAGCTCGTCCACGTTGGGGCAATAGGCGATGGTGACGCCGTCCTGGAAGAGCCAGTAGTCGAGGTGGCGGGCGGTGATATGCGAGAGGGGAAGGTAGGAGATGCAGAGGTCCGCGGGGCCCATCTCGAAGTCCTGGTTCGACCGGTCGAGGTTGCTGCACAGGTTCTCGTGGGTGAGCATGACGCCCTTGGAGCGGCCGGTGGTGCCCGAGGTGTACATGATGGTGGCCAGGTCCTGGGGCTGGGCGGCGCGCGCG
>DASPRL010000198.1 GCA_035624475.1 Terriglobales bacterium | reverse complement strand
TTCCTTTTCGTGGAGCGACTCGCCCGCCTGGGCGTAGTGGCGCAGCAGGCGCAGCGCCGCCCAGGGCGAGACCACGAAGGCCACCAGCAGCGAGAAGACCATGGCCGCCGAGGCGCCCACCGGAATCGGCCGCATGTACGGCCCCATCAGGCCGCTGACGAAGGCCATGGGCAGGATGGCGGCGATCACGGTGAAGGTGGCCAGGATGGTGGGGTTGCCGACCTCGTCCACCGCCTCCACCGCCACCTGCGCCAGCGAGCGCCCGCGGCTGGCGGGCAGGCGGAAGTGGCGCACGATGTTCTCCACCACCACGATGGCGTCGTCCACCAGGATGCCGATGGAGAAGATGAGCGCGAACAGCGTCACCCGGTTCAGGGTGTAGCCGTAGAGATAGAAGATGGCCAGGGTGAGGGCCAGGGTGACGGGCACGGCCAGCAACACCACCCCCGACTCGCGCCAGCCCAGGGCCAGCGCGATGAGCAGCGTGACCGAGAGCGTGGCCAGCAGCAGGTGCTTGAGCAGCTCGTCGGACTTGTCCTTGGCGGTCTCGCCGTAGTTGCGAGTGACGGTGACGTTCAGGTCGCGGGGCAGGAGGTAGCCGCGCAGCGCGTCCACCTTGGCCAGGGCGGCGTTGGCGATGAGGGTGGCGTTGGTGCCCTTGCGCTTGGCCAGCGTGATAGTGACGGCCGGGTAGTCCACGGCCGAGGCGCCGTGGGGATCGCCCTTGCCGCTCGAGAAGAGCACGTAGTCGTGGGGCTCGGCGGGACCGTCCTCCAGCTTCTCCACCACGTCGCGCAGATAGACGGGCTTGCCCTGGTGCACGCCCACCACCACCTGCCGCAGTTCCTCCACGCTGGAGAAGAAGGTGCCGGCCTCGACCTGGACCTCGCGGTTGTCGCGGGCGTAGCTGCCGGCGATGCCGCGCTGGTTGGCGGCCTGGAGCTGCCCGGCGATCACGCCCGGGGTCAGTCCGTAGGCGGCCAGGCGCTGCACGTCGAGCACCACCCTCACCTGCCGCGGCAACCCGCCGATGATCTTGGTTTCCGAGACGTCGTCGAGCTGCTTGAGCGTATTCTCCAACTCGCCGGCGATGCGCCGCAGCCGATAAGCGTCGTAGTTCGGGCCCCACAGGGTGAGCGCCAGGATGGGCACGTCGTCGATGGAGCGCACCTTGATGATGGGCTGCGAGACCCCCGGCGGGATGCGGTCGAAGTTGGAGTAGAGCTTGTTGTAGGTGCGGACGATCGCGTCCTCTTCCTTCTGCCCTACGTAGAAGCGCACGATCACCAGGCTCATGCCCGGGCGGCTGATGGAGTACACGTACTCCACCCCCGGCACCTCGCGCAGCAGTTTCTCCATGGGGATGGTGACGCGCTGCTCCACCTCCTGCGCCGAGGCTCCGGGCATCTGGACGAAGACGTCGAGCATGGGGACGATAATCTGCGGCTCTTCCTCGCGCGGCGTCTTCCACACGCTGAAGGCGCCCAGCAGGAGCGCCGCCGTGATCACCAGCGGGGTGAGCTTGGACTCGATGAAGGCGCGGGCGACGCGGCCCGCCGCGCGCAAACCGTTCATGGCCGCGCCTCGATGCGGCGGCCGTCGAGCTCGCGCGCGCCCGGCTCCAGCACCACACGGTCGCCGGCCTGCAAGCCGGAAAGCACCTCGATCTGTGCGCCGGCGGCGTTGCCCAGAGTGACGTAGCGCAGGCCAGCCACCTGGTCGGGGCCTATGACGTACACGCCCTGCAACTGCCCACGCTCGACGACGGCGCTGCGCGGCACCAGGATGGCCTGGCGCTGGCCCTGGGAGAACTGCGCCCGCCCGAAGAGGCCGGAGCGCAAGCGGGCATCCAGCGGCAGCTCCACCTTCACCGTGAAGCTGCGGCTGGCAGGATCGGCGGCAGGGACGATCTGCACCACCTTGCCGGTCATGGTTTCGCCGCCGAAGGCGTCGAGCTGGACGGGGACGCTGTCGTCCAGCTTGACGGAGGCGATCTGACTCTCGTCCACGCTCACTTCCAGGCGGAAGCGGCGGGTGTCCTCGACCGCCACCAGGGTCGTGCCGGGCATGGCCAGCACGCCTACATCGGCGTACTTGCCGGTGACCACACCATCAAAGGGAGCGCGGATGCGCGTGTAGCCTTCGGCGGTGCGCGCCTGGGCGAGCGCAGCCTCGGCCTGGGCCTGGGTGGCGCGGCTCATCTCGCGGCGGGCGGCCGCGGCTTTCTCCTGCGCCTGCACCTGGTCGAGCTCGTGCGGGCTGACCGACTTCTTCTCATAGAGAGCTTGGTAGCGCTTCAAGGTGGCGGCCGCCAGGCCATAATCGGCGTCGGCGGCGGCGATCTGCTGGCGGGATGCGGTAGCCGCGGCGGAGGCCTGCTGCACCGCGGCGTGGGCCTGGGCGCCGTCGAGCACCACCAGCACTTGTCCCCGGCGCACGCGCATGCCCGCCGTGACCGGGATGGCGACGATGTTGGCCACGATCTGGC
>DASPRL010000197.1 GCA_035624475.1 Terriglobales bacterium | reverse complement strand
GGCTCGACGTCTTCCGCAGCCAGACAGCGGAGCACGTGCTGGAGGTCTATCGCCGGGCGGTGGCCGAGTATGGCGTGCCCAAGGAAATGCTCTCCGATCAAGGCCGCCAGTACTCCAGTTGGCGGGGCACGACGCGGTTCGAGGCCGAGCTCAAGAAGGATCGGGTGCACCACCTGAAGAGCCGGCCCCATCACCCCATGACCCTGGGCAAGATCGAGCGCTTCTGGAAGACGATCTGGGAGGAGTTCCTCGAGCGCGCCCAGTTCGAGAGCTTCGACGCGACTTGCGAGCGGGTGCGGCTCTGGGTGCAGCACTACAACCACCGGCGGCCCCACCAGGGCCTGGAGGGGCTCTGCCCGGCGGATCGCTTCTTCGGCATCGCGCAGGAGCTCCGGCAGGTGATCGAGCGCGGCATCCAGGAGAACGTGCTGGAGCTCGCGCTCCATGGGGAACCCCAGAGCCCATTCTACATGGTGGGGCGGCTGGGCGAGCAGTCGGTGGTGATCCGGGCGGAGAAGGGCCGCGTGAAGATGCTCGTCGATGGCGCCGAGCCGCAACCGCAACGAGAGGTCACCTACGACCTGGCAGGAGGAACCCGTGAGCACGGAAAGCAGAGCCAAGAAGGAGCCGCTGCCGTATACTGCGCAGCAGCGGGTGCAGGCGGTGCTGTCGCTTTGGACCGAGCGGCGACGCCCGGCGGACCTCTGCCAGGAGCTGGCGATCAGCCCGAAGGTGCTCGCCCATTGGGAAGAGCGGGCGCTGGCGGCGATGCTCCAGGCGCTGGAGACGCCGACGCGGCGGGAACCGGGCCCCGCGCTGAGCCCGAAGCTGGAACGGCTGGTGGCGCGCCAGGCGGTGCGGCAGCAGGGCCGCCTGGCCACACTGGAGAAGCGGCTGGCCAAGCTCCAGGACCCGAAGGCGCCCCCGCCCCCCAAGTAGCCGATGCTCCCCGCGGAGCGGGAGGATCCTGCGATGCGCGATCCGACGGCCCAACCCGACCGGCCAGCCCTGGCCCGGCAGCGGGCGCAGCTGATCCTGCAGGTGCGGAGCGGCGTGTTGACGGCCGAGGCGGCGGCCCGGCAGCTGGGGGTCTCCCGCAAGACGTACTACAAGTGGGAGCGCCGGGCCTTGGCGGCGATGGTGGAGGCCTTGGAGGACCGGGGCCAGGGGCGCGCGCGGCAGCCGCGCGACCCGGAGAAGGAGGCCCTCCGGCGCCAGACGGCGGAGCTCCAGGCGAAGCTCACGGTCCTGGAGCAGACGGAGCGGATCCGGCAGGTGCTGGCGCAGCCGGATAAAAAAAACGGCTGAGGTCGCCGCTATGATGCTGACCACCCTGACCCAACTGAAACGCCAAGTGCGCTGGCCGTACCAACGCCTCTGCCGGTCCGTGGGCGTGCCGTATGGGACCTTCCGGCGGTGGAAGCAGCGCCTGGCGCAGGGCCAGCCGGCCCGGTTCCGGCCGGGGCCGAAGAAGGTAGCGCCCCTGAGCCTGGAAGAGCTGCACGGAGAGGTGGCCCGCCTGCACCATGGCCACGAGCGCAGCCGGGGAATCGGGGCAGTGTATCGGCAGTACCGACCCCAAGTCTCCCGTCGCGAGCTGCAGGCGCTGACCGAGACGCTGCGGCGGGAGCTGGCCCAACAGCGCCAGGCCGAATGCCGCCACATCACCTGGCACGTGCCCGGCCTGGTCTGGTCGCTGGACGACGCGGAGTTGGCGCGACTGCCGCACCAGTGCCTGCGCCTGCACCAGGTGCAGGATCTCGCCTCGCGCTTTAAGTTCACACCCTGGGTGGGAGAGCGAATCTTCGGAGAATCCGTAGCCGCTCGGCTGGAACACCTGTTCGTGCAGTATGGACCGCCGCTCGTGCTCAAGCGCGACAACGGCTCCAATCTCAATCAGCGAGCGGTCGATGAGGTGCTGGCCCGTTACCTCGTGATGCCGCTGAACTCACCACTCCACTATCCACCGTACAACGGCGGGATGGAACGCGCGGTCCGGGAACTGAAACCTCCGCTAGTGGCGAAGATCCTCGCCAGCGGTCCAATCCCGGACTCCCAGGTGCAAGGCTGGGCGGAGGTGTTGGCGCACGAACTGAACCATCGCCCCCGCCGCTGTCTCGATGGGCACGTGGCCTGCCGGGTGTTCCAGGATGCGAGGCCAGCCCTGAAGGCGTATACTCGTCGCAAGCGAAGGGAGGTCTTCGATGAGATCAACGAACTGACCCGGACGCTTATCCGGGCCCGGGCGGTTCATACTCAACGGCAAGCTGAAGTAGTCCGGCGTCTCGCGGTAGAAACTTGGTTACAAAGCAACGGAGCGATCAGCATCACTCAGAACAGGAAAGTGTTACCCGTTTTCCTCGAAGAAATCGCTCATAATTAGGTTGGCCGCACAGGCCTGCCGTGATTCGATGGCAGCGAGGCGCGCATTGAAGTGGTTACCCAAGTTGCATTATGTGTTCCACACTGATCCACAGCGTGTGCAGGCGGCGGCCATGTCGCGGAGACACGTCCTGCCGTGCGTACTGTGCTTCTTTCGGCTCAGCCGGGGGTTTGCAGAAGAATTGGGGAAGACTCGGCGTGGCGCAATGTAGGGCAGTCCTAAGATAGAAGTGAGGAGGGGGAATGTCTCCAGTGGACTATCGCAAGCTGCCATTTTGGACGCGGCC
>DASPRL010000196.1 GCA_035624475.1 Terriglobales bacterium | reverse complement strand
CGCCATCGCCCAATACCGCTTCCTGATGCGCGAGTATCCCGGCAGCAGGCACCGGGCGGAGGCCCAGTTCGCCGTCGCCGAGATCTATCTCCAGGATCTGAACGACGCCGAACAGGCGCGGGCGGCCTTCGACGACTTCCTGAAGGCGCACCCGCGTCACCCGCTTTCGGCGCAGGCGCGCGACGCCATCGCCAGGATCGACGGCGCGGCCGCGGAGAAGAGCAAGCACGACCAGCAGGCGGTGGCCGCGAAGGAGACTCCGCGCCCGCAGCCTGTCCCGGCCTCGGGCGCCCCGGCCCCGGCTGCCGCGCGCCCCCTGCAGGTGAGCGGGCTGCGCTACTGGTCCACCCCCGACTACACCCGCGTGGTCATCGACCTGGAAGGCGAAGTACAGTACGAAGCCGGGCGGGTGCCGCATCCCGACCGCATCTTCTTCGATCTGCATAGCAGCAAGCTGGCCCCCGGGCTGGCGGGCAGGAGTTTCGAGGCGGGAGACGGCTTCCTGAAGAAGATCCGCGTCGCCCAGTACCAGCCCGACATGGCGCGGGTAGTGCTGGAGGTGGACGACGTCTCCGAGTACTCGGCCTTCCTGCTGCCCAACCCGGAGCGGCTGATCATCGACCTGCACGGGCGCAAGCCCACGCGGGAGCTGGCCAGCGCGCCGCCGCCGTCGCCCTTGCCGCGCCGCGAGGCCGAGGCGGCCGCGAAGAGCGCGCCTCCGGAAGCCAAGAGCCCGCCCGCCCCCGCCGCCCGGACGGAGTCCCGGCCCGCGGCGGCGGCTCCTCCCGCTCCCGCGGCCGCCGCGGAGAAGAGTCCGCCCAAGCCGGCGGAGAACAAGAGTGCGGAGGCGAAGGAAGCGGAGCTCAGGAGCCCGAAGGAGCCCGCCAGCAAGCCCACTCCCCAATCGGCCCGGCCGCACGAGGCCCAGCCCACCGCCGAGGGCGACCGCTCCCTCACCCGCGCCCTGGGCCTGAAGATCGGGCGCATCGTGGTGGATGCCGGCCACGGCGGCCACGACACCGGCACCATCGGTCCCGCCGGCCTGGAGGAGAAGGAGTTGGTGCTGGACGTGGCCCTGCGGCTGGGCAAGCTGCTGGAGAAGCGCCTGGGGGCCGACGTCACCTACACCCGCGACGACGATACCTTCATCCCCCTGGAAGAGCGCACCGCCATCGCCAACCAGGCGCAGGCGGACCTGTTCATCTCCATCCACGCCAACTCCAGCCGGGACCCCGGGGCCCGCGGGGTCGAGACCTACTACCTGAATTTCACCTCCTCCAAGGACGCGCTGGAGGTGGCGGCCCGCGAGAACGCGGCCTCCGAGCAGTCCATCCACGAGCTGCAGGACCTGGTGAAGAAGATCGCGCTCAAGGACAAGATCGAGGAGTCGCGCGAGTTCGCTGCCGACGTGAACTGGGGGATGCACACCGGGATGTCGTCGAAGGGCGCCGCCATCCGCGACCGCGGCGTCAAGAAGGCCCCCTTCGTGGTGCTCATCGGCGCCAACATGCCCTCGGTGCTGGCGGAGATCTCCTTCCTCAGCAACCCCAAGGACGAACAGAAGCTGAAGACCCCGGAATATCGGCAGAAGATCGCCGAGGCGCTCTATAAGGGCATCGCCCGCTACGCCAACGGCTTGGGCGGGGTCAAGGTGGCCGCCAAGGCGCCCAAGGAAGACGGGCCGTAAGAGCAGTAGTTAGTAGCTAGGAGTTAGTAGTCAGCGGAGCTGCTCTGGTGGCAACCCCACCCCTTGGGCCCATCTTGCGCCAACTCCAAACTCCTGCTCTCTGGAACCTTTGCCCTCGCGGCGGTAGTCTAATAGAAGGGAATGGCATGCCTTCCACGCGGCGCATCCTCAGCATCCTGGCGGCGATCTTGCTGCTGGCCGTGCCACTGGCGGCCGCGCCGGCGCAGCCCGCGGCGCCCCTGCTGCCGCCGGAGTTCGCCGGCTGGCAGAAGGCCCCGGGAGGGCGCACCGGCGCCGACCCGGCGGCCGCCGATCCCGCTTACGCCGCCCTGCTCAAGGAATACGGCCTCACCGACTTCGAGGAGGCCACCTACACCCAGCCGGGCCGCAGCATCCAGGTGAAGGCGGCGCGCTTCACCGACGCCAGCGGCGCCCTGGGAGCGTTCTTCTTCTACCGCGAGCCGCGGATGGTGGAGGAGAAGATCGGCACCATGGCGGGCTCGGCGGGCCTGCACGTGCTCTTCCTGCAGGCCAACATCGTGGTCGACGTCCGCCTGGACAAGGTGACGGCCATGTCGGCGGCCTCGCTGCGCGAACTGGCCAAGCTCCTGCCCGCGCCTGGCCGCCGTTCCGCCACCCTCCCCATCCTGCCGCTCTACCTGCCGCTGCAGGGATACGTCCGCAACTCGGTGCGCTACATCGAAGGCCCCGAGGCGCTGGCACAGGCGCAGTCGCGGCTGCCCGCCCAACTGGTGGACTTCGGGCGCAGCGCCGAGGCGGTGAGCGGCGACTACACCACCTCCGCGGGCACGGCCACGCTCACCGTGATCCAGTACCCCACGCCGCAGATCGCCGGCGACCGCCTGCGCGCCATCCAGGCTTTTGCGGCGGGCGGCGACCGTCCCCGCGGCGATATGTTCGTGGCGCGGCGCAGCGGGCCGCTGGTGGCGGTGGTCGCCGGCCCCAGTTCGCCCAGCGAAGCGCGCTCCCTGCTGGAGTCGGTGAACTACGATGCCGACGTCACCTGGAACGAGCCCACCTTCCTGGGCCCCAAGAACAGCGTCACCAATCTGGTCATCAACATCATCTACCTGGTCGCGCTGCTCTTCCTGTTCATGCTGGTGGTGGGCATCGCCTTCGGAGGGCTGCGCGTGCTCATCAAGCGGCTCTACCCCGACCGCTTCTTCGACCGCCCCGACGACGTGGAGATCATCCGCCTGAACCTGCGCTAGCCATCCATAACTTGCGTCCGCTCATGAGCTTAGAGGCGGTACCGCGGGAAACACTGGGGTTTTGCCGGGTTTCGCTGTGAAAATTACGACCCCGTGTAAGTCATTGAAACCAAAAGCATTTATCTCGGAAAAATTCCTTGACACCCCCTCTTTCCGGCTCATAAGATTTCGCCAGAAAGTTTTGACGGTCGCCTGAAAACTTCCGTTGGAACTATTCTCCCTTGAAGAGACGGTCGCCCCTGCCAGGGCGGCCGTTTCGTTTGTATGCGCACGGTCCTGATCTCATCGGCGTTGCTCCTGATGCTCTCTGGCGTGCCGGCGTGGGCGCAGTGGCAACCGCAGGAGAGTCACTCGAAGGAGTCGCTGCGCGGCGTGAGCGTCGCCAGCGCCAGGGAAGTCTGGGCCAGCGGCACGCACGGCACCTACCTGGTGACCACCGACGGCGGCCTGCACTGGACCGCGGCGCAGCTTCCGGGCGCGGAGGCACTCGACTTCCGCGACGTGGAAGCGTTCGGGGACACCGCCTACCTGCTGGCGGCGGGGCCGGGCGAGCAGTCGCGCATCTATAAGACCTCGGACCGCGGCGCTCACTGGCAACTGCAGTTCACCAACCACGAGCCCAAAGGCTTCCTCGACTGCATGGCCTTCTGGGATGAGCAGCACGGCATCGCGGTGGGCGATCCGGTGGGCGGACACTTCCAGCTCGTCGCGACCTCCAACGGCGGCCGCAACTGGGAGATGCTGGCCGGGCCCGCTGCGCGCGACAGCGAGGCCCTGTTCGCCGCCAGCGGCACCTGCATCGCCACCCAGGGCGCGAAGAGCGTGTGGTTCGCGACCGGAAGCGCGACGGCGCGCGTCTTCCGCTCCCGCGACCGCGGCCTCTCCTGGCAGGCGGCGGAGACTCCCATCGTGCACGGCAGTGCTTCCTCCGGGATCTTCTCCATCGCCTTCCGTGATGCCCGCCACGGCGTGATCGCCGGCGGCGACTACCAGCACCCCGAGCAGGGCGGCGCCAACCTGGCTCTCAGCGATGACGGTGGCGCGTCCTGGACGCTGGCTCCGGCCGCGCCTCAGAGGTATTTCTCGGCTGTCGCCTACGTCACGAGCCGCGGCGGGCTAGCGGCGGTCGGATCTGCCGCGTCGGCATTCTCCGAGGACGATCTCCGGAGCTGGAAGTTCCTCTTGC
>DASPRL010000195.1 GCA_035624475.1 Terriglobales bacterium | reverse complement strand
CAGCGCCTAGCCGGACTGGGCGCGATGATCTTCGAGGGCCACTGCGCCACAAACATCGCCGGCGCTGAGGTCGTGGTTACCAGTTCCGCCATTGCGCGCGACAATCCCGAAGTCGCCGAGGCCCACCGGCGCCGCATTCCCGTGATCCAGCGCGCGGAAATGCTGGCCGAGCTGATGCGGCTGAAATATGGCATCGCCATTGCCGGCATGCACGGCAAGACCACCACCACCTCCATGGTGGCGGCGGTGCTGGCGGCCGGCGGCCTGGATCCCACCGTGGTGGTGGGCGGGCGGGTGGACTCCATGGGCTCCAGCGCCCGCCTGGGCAAATCACACTACCTGGTGGCCGAGGCCGACGAGAGCGACCGCTCCTTCCTCAAGCTCTCGCCCATCCTGGCGGTGGTCACCAACCTCGACCGCGAGCACCTGGACTGCTACCGCGACCTGGAGGACATCGAGCAGACCTTCCTCGACTTCATGGACCGCGTGCCCTTCTACGGCATGGTGGTGCTGTGCAACGACGATCCCAGCCTGCGCGGGCTGCTGCCGCGGCTGCGCCGCCGCGCCGTCACCTACGGCGCCCGTCCCGACTCCGACTTCCGCATCGTGGCCGCCGACACCGAATTGCCCTCGGGCCCGCAGCCCCCCATGAGCCGCTTCCGGGTGCAGTACCGCGGCACCTCGCTGGGCGACTTCCACTTGCACGTCCCCGGCGCCCACAACGTGCTCAACGCCACTGCCGCCGTGGCCGTGGGCATCGGGTTGGACATCAAGCCGCAGAACATCCGCGCCGCCCTCGACGGCTTCCGTGGGGTGGACCGCCGCTTCCAGTTGAAGGGCGTGGCCGCCGGGGTCTCCGTCATCGACGACTACGGCCACCATCCCACCGAGATCCGCGCCACTCTGGCCGCCGCCCGCCAGTGCGGCTACCCGCGCGTCCACGTGGTCTTCCAGCCCCACCGCTACACCCGCACCCAGGCCCTGCTCGATGACTTCGCCACCGCCTTCGAGCAGGCCGACTCGGTCTTCATCCTCGACATCTATCCCGCCAGCGAGCAGCCTATTCCCGGCGTGACCGGAGAGGTGCTGGCCCGCCGCGTGAACCAAGCCGGCGGCAAGCACGCCCTCTACCTATCCTCGTTCGCTGAGGCCGCCGTCGCCGCCGCCGCCGCCGCCCGCGAGGGCGACATGGTCCTCACCTTGGGAGCAGGGAACATCTCCCAGCTCGGGCCCCAGGTGCTGGAGCAATTGCGCGCCCGCGAAGCACGCAGCGCCTCCGTGAAACGCTGATTCGCCCGACCCGGGAAATCCTCTGCTAACCATTCGTCCCCGTCCCCGTCTGTAGTGTAGGCGCGCACGGAGCCGCTTATGCTGGCAAAGAAACTGATAGCGAGCGCGATGGCATCGGGGCTGCTGTGGGCCGCCGGCTTGGCCGGCCACGCAGTGGTCGCGAGCCATCCCGGGTTGCTGCTGCTGGCGGGCCAGGTGCGTATCTCCTTGGGCGACCAGGAAGGCGGGCTCCGCCTGATGGAGCAGGCCGCCCGGCTGAACCAGGACGCTCCGCCCGCTGCCGCCGTCCCGGCCTCGACCACGCCATTGCGCGAGGCTGCGGCCCAGTGCCCCGCCAAGGCCAGTGTGAGCCGGGCTGCGGCGCGCGCTCCGCGCCCTGCATCCCTGGTGCGGGTCAGCATCCAGGTTTCTCCCCAGGACTTCGCCCGGCGGATCGCCCAGCGTCACCGCGACTTCGCGCGGCAGCAGCACGAACTGGTCCGCCTCTCCCTGGAGCAGGCCCGCTGGAGCGAACACGTGCGCGTGCTGGTGCAGCAGCCGATGCGCGAGCTGCCTCCACTTCCCGCGGTACCCGCGGAGCCGGTGCGCGCCAATCCCTAGTTCCTCCAGGCGATACCAAGGACGCAACTCCCCAAACTCCCCGAAAGCGGCTATAGTCTGCTGTAGCGGCGGCTCTGCGCTCTTCCACCGACCATGGTGTTGAATAACGGCTCACGGACACCCGGCGAGGATCTGGAGACTCCCGTCCGCCCCGGCGGGCGCCGCCCCGCCGAGGACTTCGACGAGCCCCGCGTGCTCGACCTGGACGCCGAAGAAGAGTCCCCCTTCCTGCGCGGCCAGAAGCGGGTGCCGGTGCGCCGCGGGCCTCTGCCCCGCAAGGCCGCCCACCGCCTGCGGCTCGCGGTGCTGGTGCTGCTGCTGCTGGCAGGAGTGCTGGGCGCGGCCGCGCTCTTCTACAAGTACGGCACCTCCTCCTGGCGCTTCCGCATCGATTCCAGCGACAACATCGAGATCGCGGGCGTGCACAACGTCCCCCGCAGCCAGGTGCTGGAGATCCTGGGCGGCGATATCGGCCGCAACATCTTTTTCATCCCCCTGGCCGAGCGTAAGCGCCAGTTGGAGGAGATCCCCTGGGTGGAGTCGGCCACCGTGATGCGCTTCCTCCCCAACCGCCTCAAGGTGGAGATCCGGGAGCGCACCCCCGTCGCCTTCGTGCAGATCGGTTCCAAGATCGCGCTGATCGATGCTTCGGGCGTGGTGATGGAGCTTCCCGCCGGCAATCCGCAGAAATACTCCTTCCCGGTGATCGTGGGCACGGGCGCCAGCGAGCCCCATTCCACCCGCGCCGCCCGCATGAAGATCTACACCGCGCTGCTGCAGGACCTGGATTCGACCGGGGCCCTATACTCGCGCCAGCTCAGCGAGGTGGACCTTTCCGACCCCGAGGACGTGAAGGTCACCGTCGCCGATCCCGACGGCGCCGTGCTGGTGCACTTGGGGGCCTCCAACTTCCTGGGCCGCTACCAGATCTTCGTGGCGCACCTGAAAGAATGGCGCGCCACCTATCCGCGCCTGGAGTCGGTGAACCTGCGCTACGACGGCCAGGTCATCCTCAACCAGGATTCCAAGTCCGCCGCGCCCGCCACCATGGCGCTGCCGGCGGCCAAGCCGCCCGCGTCCTCCCAGCCTGCCGGGGCTCGGCCCAACGGCCGTCCGCCACGGCGCGGCCACTGAGTGCGCGCGGGCCTTAACCCGCGTCCCGCTCCCCGCGCGGGACGCTCCTAGGACCATGGCCAGACGCCAGGAGCCGGTTCTCACCGCCATCGACGTGGGCAGCGCCAAGACTTGCGTGCTGGTGGCGGAGATCACAGAAGCTGGCCTGCGCTACCGCGGCCACGGCCTCTGCGACTCCCGCGGTTCCCGCAAGGGCGTGATCGTGGACCTGGAGAAGGCGGTGGCCTCCATCCAGCGGGCGGTGGAGGAGGCGGAGGCCTCGTCCGGCTTGGTCATCGAGAACGCGCTGACGGGCGTGGCGGGCGCGCACGTGCGGGGCGTCAACAGCCGCGGCGGCCTGCTCTCCTCCCGCCCCCGCGAGATCACCCGCGACGACGTGCGCCACACCGTGGAGAAGGCTCGCGCCATCAACCTGCCCGCCGATCGCGACGTCCTTCACATCCTGCCCCAGGAGTTCATCCTCGACCAGCAGGGAAGCATCCGCGATCCCCTGGGCATGCAGGGCTCCAAGCTGGAGGTGCAGGTGCACCTGGTCACGGCCGCGGCCAGCGCCGCCCAAAATGTGGTCAACGCCCTCAACCGCGCCGGCATCCATGTGGACGACACCGTCTTCGAGCCCCTGGCCGCCGCCGATGTCACCCTCAAGTCCGACGAGAAGGAGCTGGGCGTCTGCCTCGCCGACGTGGGCGCCGGCTCCACCGACCTCATCGTCTTCTGCGAGGGCGTGGTGGCGCACTCGGCCGTCATCCCCATCGGCGGCGACCACTTCACCAGCGACGTGGCGGTGGGCCTGCGCACCCCGCTGCCCGACGCCGAGAAGATCAAGCGCCTCTTCGGCTGCGCCCTGGTGGCCCGCGTCCCCGAGGGCAACGAGGTGGAGGTGCCGGCGGTGGGCGATCGTCCCTCCCGGCTGCTGCCCCAGCGCCTGCTGGCGGAGATCCTCGAGCCCCGCGCCCGCGAACTCTTCGAGCTCCTGCGCGAGAACCTGCGTCACGCCGGCGTGCTCGAGATCTGCGGTGCCGGCCTGGTACTCACCGGCGGCGCCGCCCGCCTCCCCGCGCTGCCCGAGGTGGCCGAAGAGTTGCTGCGGCGGCCCGCCCGCCTCGCCTATCCCCTGCCCATCGCCAAGATGCCGGCCACCCTGGCGGAGCCGGAGTTCTCCACCGCCCTCGGCCTGCTCTCCTACGGCCACCGCGCCCGCCTCGCCCGCGCCACCGAGAACGGCAGCTTCCTCTCTCGCCTGAAGTCCTGGCTGGGGAGGGACGGCTGAGGGTCACGGCCGGGCGCACCTGCTGCCGCGGCTGGGCTATAATCCCGCGCTGCTCTGCGGAGGTGCACGCATGCCCCGCTCCGTCCTTCAGTTGGCGGTCCTGCTTCCGCTGATGCTCATGGCCTGCTTCGCGCAAGACCGTTCCTACGGCCGCTCCGTGGTGGTGAGCGACCGCGGCATCGTGGCCACCAGCCACTACCTGGCCTCGCAGGCGGGAGCGCAGGTGCTGGCCCATGGCGGCTCCGCCATGGACGCCGCCATCGCCGCCAACGCCGTCCTGGGAGTCACCGAGCCCATGATGAACGGCATGGGCGGCGACCTCTTCCTCCTCTACTGGGACGCCAAGACCCACCGGCTCTACGGCTTGAATGCCAGTGGCTGGGCCCCGCGCGGCCTGTCGCGGGAATCCCTGGCCAAGCAGGGCATCCCCTCCATGCCCCGCGACGGCATCCACACGGTCACCGTGCCGGGCGCGGTGGCGGGCTGGGGCGCCGCGCACCGGCGCTTCGGCCGCCTGCCCTGGAAGGACCTGTTCGCGCCCGCCATCGCCTACGCCGAGCAGGGCTACGGCGTGCCCGAGATCATCCACGACTTCTGGGCGGAATCGGAGCCCAAGCTGCAGAAGACGGAAGAGGCCCGCCGCGTCTTCCTTCCCGGCGGCAAGGTCCCTGCGATCGGCGATCGCTTCCGCAATCCCGACCTGGCGCGGGCCCTGCGCCTGGTCGCCGAACAGGGTCCCGGAGCCTTCTACCGGGGCGAGATCGCGCAGGCCATCCTCAAGACCTCCGCTGCGTTCGGCGGCACCCTGCAGGCCGACGACCTGGCCGAGTTTTCCCCCGAGTGGGTCGAGCCCATCTCCACCGAATACCGCGGCTGGAAGGTCTATGAGCTGCCTCCCAACGGTCAGGGCATGGCCGCGCTGGAAATGCTCAACCTCATGAGCCAGTTCCAGCCCGACCCGGGCGGTCCCGCGGGCACGGTCGAACTGCACAAGAAGATCGAGGCCATGAAACTGGCCTACGCCGACCTCTACCGCTACAACGCCGACCCACGCTTCGCCAAGGTCCCGGTCGCCGGCCTGCTGAGCCAGGACTACGCCGCGCAGCGCGCCAAGCTCATCGACCCCGACAAGGCGGACTGCGACCCCGGCGCCGGCGTTCCCCCGGGCAGCGATACCACCTACCTCTCCGTCGTGGACCGCGACGGCAACATCGTCTCCCTCATCCAGAGCAATTACTCCTACTTCGGCTCCGGCATCGTGGTCGCGGGCATGGGCTTCGTCCTGCAGAACCGGGGGGCGCTGTTCGTCCTCGATCCCAAGCATTCCAACGTCCTCCAGCCCCGCAAGCGCCCTTTCCACACCATCATTCCCGCCTTCATGGAGAAGGGTGACCTGCACATGGGCTTCGGCATCATGGGCGGCGCCAACCAGCCGCTCGCCCACGCTCAGTTCGTCTCCAACGTGGTGGATTACGGGATGAACATCCAGGCCGCCCTCGAGGCTCCGCGCTTCACCGTCCCCGGCGGCAGCGTCAGTTGCGACATCCTGATCGAGTCGCGGGTGAAGCCCGAGGTGCTCGAGGCCCTGCGGGCCAAGGGGCACAAGCTCCAGGTGCGCCAGCAATACACCGCGCTCATGGGGCGTGGCCAGGCGGTGGTGCACGACTCCCGCACCGGCATGAACTACGGCGCCTCCGACCCGCGGGCCGACGGCGCGGCCCTCCCCGAGCCGCTTCCCTGAGTCCCTGCGGATGCTCCTCCGCAGGATCGGGAAGACCTCGAATTTCGCTGTTGCTAGTTTTCCTGTTTTCGGGGATTATCGCGGTAACACTTTTCTGGCCGGGCGGAAAACGATTCAACCGACTATGAGCAACGGCAAAGAGACTCCCAGCGCGAGCGACGTTCGCATCCAGTTCCACGACGACGCCAAGAACAGCGCCAAGATCAAGGTCATCGGCGTAGGCGGGGGCGGCGGCAACGCCGTCAACCGCATGATCAACGCCCGTTTGGAGGGCGTGGACTTTGTGGCCGCCAACACCGACCTGCAGGCCCTGCAGATGTGCCAGGCCCCGGTCAAGATCCAGCTGGGAGTGAAGCTCACCCAGGGCCTGGGAGCGGGCGCGAATCCCGAGACCGGCCGCAAGGCCGCCCTGGAGGACTCCGACAAGATCATCGAGGCGCTGGAGGGCGCCGACATGGTCTTCGTCACCGCCGGGCTGGGCGGCGGCACCGGCACCGGGGCCGCTCCCATCATCGCCTCCCTGGCCAGCGAGATGAGCGCGCTCACCGTGGCCGTGGTTACCAAGCCCTTCGCCTTCGAAGGCAAGCGCCGCCTGCAGCAGGCCGAGCGCGGCCTGGCCGAGCTCATCGACTCCGTCGATACCACCATCGTCATCCCCAACGAGAAGCTGCTGGCGGTGGCCCAGAATGCCGGCTTCTTCGAATCGTTTCGCATCGCCGACGACATCCTGCGCCAGGGCGTGCAGGGCATCTCCGACATCATCACCATTCCCGGCATCATCAACCGCGACTTCGCCGACGTGAAGGCCATCATGGCGGGCATGGGCTACGCCGTCATGGGCACCGCCACCGCCAAGGGTGAGCGCCGCGCCGTCGATGCCGCCCAGCGCGCCATCGCCTCGCCGCTGCTGGAGGCCGGGGCCATCGACGGCGCCCGCGGCATCCTTATCAACATCACCGGCTCCAGTTCGCTCAAGCTCTCCGAGGTCAACGAGGCCTCCACCATCATCCAGAGCGCCTCCCACGAGGACGCCAACATCATCTTCGGCGCGGTGCAGGACGAGAAGATGAAAGACGAGGTCAAGATCACCGTCATCGCCACCGGCTTCAAGACCGATCAGCCGCCCAAGCGCGAGCGCGCCACCAGCAGCACGGCCGCCGCCATCGCCCAGGCCCGCACCACCTCCTCCTACTCGCCCTCGGCGGGGATGCGCCCGGCGGCGCCTGCCGGGGCGCGTGCCGCCGCACCGCAGCGCGAAGCTCCCTCGCTCGACGCCGTCAAGGAGAATGTGAAGAGCGGGTTTGAGCAGGACGACCTCGACGTCCCCGCTTTCATCCGCAAGCGCCAGGACCAGCGCTAGGCCGCCACCCAGCCGTATCCATCCGGTTGATGATTCACTGGTAAACGCGGCCCGGCCTCTCGCATTACCGAGATGGCATCCCGGCCTTCCCCTTGCTCCTCGTAACTAGCTCTTCCCAAGGGAGTTCGAATCCGCCTCCCGCGAAAGGAGGGCACCACTTTCCGGTTGCAGAGGCGGCGAGGATTCTCGTACTATCCGGCAAGGTCCTTCTCGCGGCCGGCGCATCTGAGATTTTGCGTGGGAGCTGGAGAAGAGCGCGCGGTGTCTTTGAGGAAAGGCGGCGGGTGGGCCGAACTCCAATCGGGATCCGATGAAAAAGCGCATTGCCGTCACTCTCGTTGCCCTCCTGGCTGTTGCTTTCACGGCGGTGTCCTTCGGCGCCTCGGCCGACACTCCCATTTCCTCACGCTCGGCCAGCAAGTCGAAATCACCTTCGGTACGCGAGAGCGCATCCACGCAGAAGCGCATGAGCGCAGCGCGGCATAGCCGGCGCATCGCTCGCAGCCGGCGCCACCGCCGCTACTACGAGCGCTTCTACACCAGCTCCTATGCCGAGGACGTCGCCGCCGGCGACCTCATTGCAGGCGAGGATCCGGTGGTGCGCGCCGCCGCCCTCGATGCCCTGGGCAACATGAACGGCAGCGTCCTCGCCCTCGACGCTGACACCGGCCGCATCCTGGCCATGGTGAACCAGAAGCTGGCCCTCTCCGAGGGCGCGCAGCCCTGCTCCACGATCAAGCTCGCCGTCGCTCTGGCCGCGCTCCGCGAGGACGTGGTCACCAAGGACACCGAGGTCCGCCTCGGCCGCCGCACCCGGCTCAATCTCACCGAGGCCCTGGCGCATTCCAACAACGCTTACTTTGAGCGGGTCGGGCGCCAGTTGGGCTTCAAGAAGGTCAGCCAGTACGCGCACGAGTTCGGACTGGGAGAGCTCGCCGGCTACAACATTCCCGGGGAGCACCTCGGCGTCTTTCCCGACTCCCCGCCGCCCGCCCGCGACGGCGGCGTGGGCAAGATGTGCTCCTACGGGGAAGACATTTCCATGACCCCGCTGCAGTTGGGGGCGCTGGTAGCCGCCATGGCCAACGGCGGCAGCCTCTACTACCTGCAGCATCCGGCCACGCCAGAAGAGGTTGCCGCCTTCCAGCCCAAGCTCAAGCGCCAACTCGACATCGCCGGCCTCGTCCCCGATGTCTCCGAGGGCATGGCGGCGGCGGTGCAATACGGCACCGCGCGCAGCGTACGCTACAACTTCAGCGAGGAAGAGGTGCTGGGCAAGACCGGCACCTGCTCCAAGGACGGCACCCGCTTCGGGTGGTTCGCTTCCTACGTCAACAGCGGGCACGCGCGCCTGGTGGTGGTGGTCTTCCTGCAGGGCGGACGGCCGACCTTCGGTCCCAAGGCCGCCGAGATCGCCGGCCGCGTCTACCGCCAGCTCTACGACCACAGCTACTTCGCGGCCACCGAGCCTCCGGCCCAGGACAGCATGCCTCCTGCCAAGCAGTAGAGGGCACGGGATCTCCCGGAGATCGTCCCAAGCCTCTTGCCTTCGTCGCCCTCCCTCCCTCTGAGGGGCCTGCAGAGAGTACAATCCTGGGAGTTGTACGGGGCCGATCCCAAGGTGGGGATGCCATAGCAACCGGGGACTCATGCGCCCGGAGACCCGCATACCGGGGCGCGGAGCGCAAGGAGGTACGCCTGTGGCATGGCAAGGCAAGAAGCTGGTCCTGGTGGCCAGTGACTCGGAGTCCAGCGAGTACCTGGGCAGCACCTGGCGACAGATGCTGCTGGCCACCCTTCCGCAGCGCTATGCGCGCTACATGGGCACCGACTGGTCGCTCAAGAACCAGCTCGCGCCCGACGGTCAGGCGCGCTACGTTCCCCACGGGCTGCGCGTCATCGAGGCGCTGCTGCGCCGGCGCTTTTCCCCGGATGACATCGCCGTCTGCTATCCCGACCAGATGGGCCAATTCGTGGGTGAGGACACGCGTGCCGTCGGCGTGCATGCCCACAATCCTCTGGGCATCACCTTCGCCACCGACATCTATCCGGCCTTCTACGGGCGCGAGGTCGAATCCATCAACGCGGCCGAGTTTCGCCGCCTCATTCTGCACCCCGCCCTCCGCCGCCACCGGTCCCATCTCCGGATCCTCGTGGGCGGGCCCGGCGCCTGGCAGATCGAGAAGAAGAACCTGCAGGAGGAGTGGCAGATCGACTGCATCGTGGACGGCGAGGCCGAAGAGGTGGCGCTGCCGTTGTTCGAGGCGGCCGTGCGCGGCGAGGCCCTGCCGCGCCGGGTGGAGGGCCACAGCCCGCCGCTCCCCAGCATCCCTGCCATCCATCACCGCTCCACCTTCGGTACGGTGGAGATTACGCGCGGCTGCGGGCGCGGCTGCCAGTTCTGCTCGGTGGCCCTGCGCGCCGGCAAGAGCCTCCCGCTTCCGCAGATCCTGGAGAACGTGCGGGTGCAGGCGGCCGAAGGCGCCGAGTCCATCCTGTTCGTCACCGAAGACCTCTTCCTCTACGAACAGGGACGCCGCTTCCAGACCAACGTCCCCGCACTGCGGCGCCTGTTCGAGTCCGTGGCTGCGGTCCCCGGGGTGAAGCACATCATGCTGACCCACGGCACCATGGCGCCGGTGGTCCGCGACCCTCACATGATCGAGGACCTCTCCGAGATCGCCGTGGGCATGAGCCTGAACCAGCATCCCGCTTCCACCCATCCCGATCATCGCTATCAGCACATGTTCGTCGGGCTGGAGACGGGCTCCCCGCGCCTCTTCGAGCAGTACATGAAAGGGAAGAGCTATCCCTACCGCCCCGAGCAGTGGCCCGACGTGGTGCTGAAGGGCATGGAGATCCTCAACCGCCACAACTGGTTCCCCATCTGCACTTTTATCCTGGGCCTGCCCGGAGAGACCCGGGAGGACACCCAGCAGTCCCTGGACCTGCTCTATGCCCTCAAAGACGCCAAGTGGTGTGTGATCCCCACGCTGTTCGTGCCCCTGGAAGACACCCGCCTGGGAAGCAAGGAGAGCGCCAAGCTCATCCGTCTCACCGACCGGCAGTGGGAGTTCTTCTTCACCTGCTGGCGTTACAACGTGGACTTCTGGCGCAAGCAGGCCTCGGTGCAGTGGAAGTTCAACCTCGGCGTCCCGCTCTACTACTACCTGCTGGGACGCCGGCTCTTCGGCCCGCAGATCAAGTACCCGCTGCTGCGCTTCGCCCACTTCCCGGAGCGTTTTCTGCGGCGCAGCCTGTATCTGGACTTCCGCCCGGGGAACCCGCCCCGCCATGCCGTACCCGACAGGGTGGAGGTCCCGGAGGAACGCCTGCGGCCACTGCTGCCCCTGGTGGGAGAGCAGGCGATTTTCGTCGACGACTGAAAGGGAGGGTTTTCGCGGCTAGCGGGGCTTGCGCTCGTCGCCGGAGACCAGCCCGTCCTTGAGGTGCACGACGCGGTGGGCGTAGGCGGCGATATCGTGCTCGTGGGTGACCAGCACGATGGTGTTGCCCTGCTGGTGCAGCCGGTCGAACAGGGCCATGATCTCGTTGCCCGTCTGCGAATCCAGGTTCCCGGTGGGTTCGTCCGCCAGGATGATGGCCGGGTTGTTGACCAGGGCGCGGGCGACGGCCACGCGTTGCCGCTGCCCGCCGGAGAGCTCGTTGGGCTTGTGCATCATGCGCGGTTCCAAGTCCACCGCCCGCAGCGCCGCCTTGGCGCGCTCGATGCGTTCCTCGGCCGGGGTCCCGTTGTAGATCAGCGGCAGCTCGACGTTATGCAGCGAGGTGGCCCGAGCCAGCAGGTTGAAGGTCTGGAAGACGAAGCCGATCTCCTTGTTGCGGATCCGCGCCAGCTGGTCGTCGTCCAGCTCGCTGACCAGCTGGCCGTTCAGCCAGTAGCGCCCTTTGCTGGGCGTGTCCAGGCAGCCGATCAGGTTCATGAGCGTCGACTTTCCCGAGCCCGAGGGCCCCATGATGGCCACGTACTCGTTCTTGTCGATGCGCAGGTTCACCCCGCGCAGCGCGTGCACCTGCTGTTCGGAACCCATGT
>DASPRL010000194.1 GCA_035624475.1 Terriglobales bacterium | reverse complement strand
GCGCAATGGTGCGCCCCGCCTGGCCGGCAGCAGAAGGGCAGGGCAGGCGCGCCTCCGGCGACCATCACCGGCAACGCCAGCGGCGCCAGCAAGAACCCCAGCACGAAGATGGATAGGCCACGTCGCATCAAGCCTGGACTTTGCCCTGGTCCAGATGGCGGAGAGGGATAAAGGTTACACAACGCCCGGCCGCCGAAGCAAGCGCCCTGCCCGGTTGAGCCGCCATTTTTCGTGTGCTAGCATTCCCTGTTTGCCCCTGTACCCGGCCCGGTTCTGCGGGGAGGGACCCGCGGCGGGCCGTCCTGCCAAGCTCGCCCCAGGGGAGTTCTGAAAGGAGTCCAGCGTGAAGGTTTACGAAGGCGCCAATGTCCGCAACCTGGCCGTGGTGGGCCACGGCCACGCCGGCAAGACCTCCCTGGTGGCCGCCATGCTCCATGTGGCCGGAGCCACCCCGCAGATGGGGCGGGTGGACTCCGGCACCACCGTCACCGACTTCGACGACGAAGAGATCGCCCGCCAGATGTCCATCTCCAGCGCCATCGGGGTGGCCGAGTGGAACCAGGCCAAGCTCAACCTGATCGACACTCCCGGCTTCAACATGTTCGTGCACGAGGCCAAGCTGGCCCTGCCCGCGGTGGAGTCGGTCATGCTGGTGGTCGATGGCGTGGCCGGGGTGGAAGTGGTGACCGACCGCGTCTGGCAGTACGCCGAGGAGTACGCGCTGCCGCGCATCATCGTGGGCGGGCGCATGGACCGTGAGCGCGCCGACATGGGGCGCATGCTGGAGTCGCTGACCGGGGCCTTTGGCCGCACCGTCATTCCCGTGCAGTTGCCCATCGGCGCCGAGAAGAACCTCTCCGGGGTGGTGGACCTGGTCAAGATGAAGGCCTACACCTACGAGATGGGGGGCAACGGCAAGGGCAAGGAGGGCGAGATCCCGGCCAACCTGGCCGAGGCCGCCAAGGCCGCCCACGAGAAGCTGGTGGAGCTGGTGGCCGAGGGCAACGATGCCCTGATGGAAGAGTTCTTCGACAAGGGCACCATCGGGGAAGAGCACCTGGTCGCGGGCCTGCGCGAGGCCATCCGCGAGCGCCGCATCTATCCCGCACTGTTTTCTTCCGGGCTGGGCAACATCGGGGCCGACCGCCTGCTGGATTTCTGCGTGGACTATCTGCCGGCCGCCACTTCGCGCGCCCCCGTGCAGGGCGTGGCCGCGCCCAACAACGGCGAGCCTCCCGCGCGCAAAGTGGCCGACTCCGAGCCCTGCTCGCTCTTCGTCTTCAAGACCGTCTCCGACCCCTTCGCCGGGCGCATTTCTTTCTATAAGGTGTACAGCGGGGTGCTGAAGAACGACGCCACCCTGCAGAACTTCACCAAGAGCACCACCGAGAAGCTCTCGCACATCTCGGTGATGCAGGGCAAGACGGCGGTGGCCATCGCCGAAGTGCACGCCGGCGACATCGGGGCGGTGGCCAAGCTCAAGGACACGCTCACCGGCGACACCCTGGGCGACAAGAGCGCGCCTATCCAGTATCCCAAGGTCTCGCTGCCCGAGCCCGCCATCACCTTCGCCATCGAGCCCAAGACCCGCGCCGACGAAGACAAGCTGGCCAACGGCATCCACAAGCTCATGGAGGAAGACGCGCAACTGCGCTTCTTCCGCGATCCCCAGACCAAGGAGTTCCTGATCGCCGGCACCGGCCAGCAGCACATCGAGGTGGTGGTCTCCAAGCTCAAGAAGCGCTACCACACGGAAGTGAACCTGAAGGCGCCCAAAGTGCCCTACCGCGAGACCATCCGCGGCAAGGCCGACGTGCAGGGGCGGCACAAGAAGCAGACCGGCGGCCACGGCCAGTTCGGCGACTGCAAGATCAAGATGGAGCCGCTGGCGCGCGGCGCCGGTTTCGAGTTCGTCAACGACATCTTCGGCGGCGCCATCCCCAAGAACTTCATTCCCGCGGTGGAGAAGGGCATCATCGAGACCGCGGTGCGCGGCTTCCTGGCCGGCTATCCCATGGTGGACTTCCGCGTCATCCTCTACGACGGCAGCTACCACGAAGTAGACTCCAGCGAACTCTCGTTCAAGCTGGCCGGCCGCATCGCCTTCAAGAAGGCCATGGAGACGGCCAAGCCCACCCTGCTCGAGCCCATCATGAAGGTGGAGATCACCGTGCCCGACGAGTTCGCCGGCACTATCATGGGCGACCTCAACTCGCGCCGCGGACGCATCCAGGGCATGGACAACAAGGCCGGCAAGACCGTCATCAAGGCGGAGGTGCCCATGGCCGAGATGCTGACCTACGGCGTCGAACTCACCTCCATGACCCAGGGTCGCGGCAGCTTCGCCATGGAGATGGACCACTACGACATCGTCCCCGCGCAGCAGCAGGAGAAGATCATCACCGCCGCCAAGGCCGCGCGCGCCGGCGAGGTCGAGGAAGAAGAGTAGTGGTCAGTGGCCATTGACCGGTGGCCAGCACGCTCCTCTCCAGCCATCTCGCGTTTTTCACTGACCACTAGCCACTGACCACTGGCCACTGCCCTTATGCCCTTTGAACAATACGAAGTCTGGAAGCTTTCCGGCGAGCAGTGGGAGCTGGTCGCCTGGTTCAAGGACTTCGCCGTGGCCTCGGCGGTGGCCGCCAACTACTCCTATCGCATGCGCCTGGTGCACGCCGTCTTCGAGGACGGCGAGCGCAAGCACGAAGACGTGCTCGCCGAAGTGGGCGCCACGCGGGAACACCCCTAGATTGAGTAATTGGGGAATCGGGTAATTGGGTAATTGAAGAGGCACCCGGCTTCCAATTGCTCAATTACCCGATTACTCAATTACCCAATCCCGTTGCCTCGCGCCCGGTTTCTGATTACTCTACGCAGCAGTGGCTGCGTCCAAGGAAAAACCTGACAAGGAGCGCCTGGTCTCCGCCGTGCCGGTGGAGGACGATGCCTCCTTCGAACTCAAGCTGCGCCCGCAGCGGCTCAAGGAGTTCATCGGCCAGGCCAAGGTGAAGGAGAACCTGGCCGTGGCCATCGAGGCGGCGCGCTCCCGCGGCGAGGCCCTCGACCACGTCCTGCTCTATGGCCCGCCCGGCCTGGGCAAGACCACCCTGGCCAGCATCATCGCCAACGAGCTGAGCGTGGCCTTCCAGCAGACCTCGGGGCCGGCGCTCGCCATCAAGGGCGACCTGACTGCCATCCTCACCAACGTGCAGGCGCGGCAAGTTTTGTTCTTCGACGAGGTGCACCGCCTGCAGCCCGCGCTGGAGGAGATCCTGTACTCCGCGCTCGAGGACTACCAGCTCGACATCATCATCGGGCAAGGGCCGTCGGCGCGCACTCACACCATCGAAGTCAAGCCCTTCACCTTCGTGGGCGCGACCACGCGCGCCGGCCTGGTCTCGGCGCCGCTGCGCTCGCGCTTCGGCATCGTGCTGCGCCTGGAGTTCTACACCCCCGAGGACCTGCGCGTGATCGTGGAGCGCTCGGCGGAGATCCTGAAGGTCGCGATCGACCGCGCCGGGGCGGACGAGATCGCGGGGCGCGCCCGCGGCACTCCGCGCATCGCCAACCGCCTGCTGCGCCGCGTCCGCGACTATGCCCAGGTGCGCGGCGCCGGCAAGATCGACCAGCCCACCGCCCAGGCCGCGCTGGAGATGCTGGAGGTGGACAAGCATGGCTTCGACGAGATCGACCGCAAGCTGCTGCTCACCATCATCGAGAAGTACCAGGGCGGGCCGGTGGGGGTGAACACTCTGGCCGCCGCCCTGGCCGAAGAGGCCGAGGCCATCGAGGACATCTACGAGCCCTTCCTCATCCAGATCGGCTTCCTCGACCGCACCCCGCGCGGCCGCGTCGCCACCCAGCTCGCCTACGAGCACTTCGGCATCCCCTTGAACCGCAAGCAGAACGCGCTGTTCTAGAATGGGCAAGGAGTTTCTATGGCCAACAAGTCGCGCAAGCGAGTCCAGAAGCGGGCCCGGCAGCTGACCGCGGTGATTGAGCGCGAAGGGAAGTGGTACGTCGCGCTCTGCCCCGAGCTGGACATCTCCAGCCAAGGCAAGACCATCGAGGAGGCGCGCAAGAACCTCCAGGAGGCCGTAGAGCTCTTCCTTGAGACCGCCGACCCCTCGGAAGTCCGCGCACGGCTCCACTCCGAGATCTTCGTGACACGCCTCGAGGTGGCGGTTGGGTAGGCTGCGGGTCCTCTCGGGCCGCGACGCGTGCCGGATCCTCGCCCAGCACGGATTCGTGGAAGTAAGACGCAAGGGAACTCACATCGCGATGCAGAAGCGAACCTCAGCCTCCACCATCACTGTCCCAGTGCCGGACCACCCTGAATTGCGGATCGGCACCCTGCTGTCCATCATTCGCCAGTCCGGATTGCCGCGGGCTCTGTTCGAGAGAGGGTAGCCGCACGACTGCTTTCCACGACAGCGCACCGACCACGCGCCTGGGATGGGCGTGGGTGCTGCTGTGCCTGGCCGTGGCCGCGCACGTCACCGACGAGGCGCTGACCGGGTTTCTCTCCGTTTACAACCCCACCGTGCTGGCCGCGCGCCTGCGCCATCCCTGGTTGCCCTTCCCCACCTTCGAGTTTCGGGAGTGGTTGGTGGGCCTGACCGTGGCGGTGGTTGTGGCGCTGCTGCTGTCGCCTCTGGCCTTCCACAATGTCCGCGCCTGGCGGCCGCTGGCCTATGCGCTGGCCGTGCTCATGTTGCTCAACGGCCTGGGCCATACCCTGGGGACCATCTTCGGCCAGACCGTCTCCGAGGTCCGCTTCCCCCGCCCCATGCCCGGCTTCTACTCCTCGCCCTTGCTGCTGGCAGCGTCGATCTACTTGTTGGTCCAATTGCGGCGGACCGCCCCGCGCTGACCCCTGGTCCCTGACTCCTTCAGCTACAATGCTGCCGCTATGCCGTCGGTGCGCGTGCGCTCTTTCGCCAAGATCAACCTCGGGCTGGTGATCGGCCCGCGGCGCGACGACGGCTTCCACGAGTTGCGTACCCTTTACCAGACGCTGGCCCTGCACGACCGCCTGACCGTGGAAGTGGGGAAGGGCACGGGCATCGAGATCCGCTGCTCTCATCCCCAGGTGCCGACCGACGAATCCAACACCTGCCACCGCATCGCGCGGCTGGCCCTGGAGGCGCTCAGGGCCAGCGCCCGCGTCACCATCACCATCGACAAGCGCCTGCCAGTGCAGGGCGGGCTGGGCGCGGCTTCCTCCAACGCGGTGGCCACGCTGCTGGCCTTGGAGCGCGCGCTCAAGAAGCGCCTCACTGCGGCCCAGCACCTGCGCCTGGCCGCCGAGGTCGGTTCCGACCTGCCGCTGTTCCTGGCGGGCGGGGCGGTGCTGGGGCTGGGGCGGGGCGAGGTGGTCCTGCCGCTGGAGGACCTGCCGCCCATCCCCTGCGTCGTGGCCACGCCCCAGGTCGGGGTCTCGACCGCGCAGGCCTTTGCCGACTGGGACCGCGAGATGGCCGCCGCAGCCGGCGCCAAATTGACGCTTTCCGAGCCCTCCGATAGAATGAGAGAGTTCTGCCGCGCCTCGTTCGCGTGGCTGTGCGGTACCCCAACCGGTGTTCCTGCCCGTAGGAGCAGGAACCGGGCCGAGGCCCTGCTTCTCGACCTAGTCCGTGCCGGGATCGAAAACGACTTCGAACGTGTCGTCTTTCCCAAGTATCCCGAACTGGGTGTCGTGAAGAAGGCCCTGGCGGGCGCGGGAGCGGGCTATGCTTCGCTCTCGGGCTCGGGCTCGGCGGTCTACGGCCTGTTTGCGAGCCGGCCCGCGGCTGCGCGCGCGGCCCGGAAGCTAGCGGCTGGCGGAACGCCGGCGCGGGCGACGGTGTTGCTGTCGCGGCGGGAGTACTGGCGCAGAATGAGTTTCTAGTTTCTCGTTTCTAGTTTCTAGAGTGCGGGTGCGAGGGTTTTCTAGAAACGAGAAACTGGAAACTAGGAACTGAGTTTTGGGCGGTCGACTAATGGTAGGTCAAGTGCCTTTGGAGCACTGAGTCCAGGTTCGAATCCTGGCCGCCCAGCCAGAAAGACAGTACCCAGTACTCGGTACCCAGTTGCCAGTGAGATCCGCGCGAGGGATCAGGGTTGCTGGCGAGCCCACGGTAGGGCGAAAGGCCTAAAGGCTAAGAGCTAAGAGCTGTTCGAATGCAGACCAAGCCCAGCACGCTGGAGAAGGAACCGACTTCCGCAGCCGCGAGGGACGCCATGGCTACTAGTGTCGCAACCACGACCGAGAAGAAGAGCCAGCAAGGGACGCAGCCCAAGGTGGAGCGCAAGCCCGCCAAGCCGCGCCGCGACGACAAGTTCAAGATCTTCGGCGGCACCGCCAACCAGCCGCTGGCCGACGAGATCTGCGCCTTCCTGCAGATGCCGCGGGGCCAGTCCAAGGTCACGCGCTTCTCCGACGGCGAGGTCTACGTGCAGATCCTGGAGAACGTGCGCGGCGCCGACGTCTTCGTGGTGCAGCCCACCTGCAATCCCGTGGACCACCACCTCATCGAGCTGCTGCTGATGATCGACGCCCTCAAGCGGGCCTCGGCGCGCCGCATCACTCCGGTGATCCCCTACTTCGGCTATGCCCGCCAGGACCGCAAGGACAAGCCGCGCGTGCCCATCTCCTCCAAGCTGATGGCCGACCTGCTGACCACCGCCGGCGCCGACCGCGCCCTGGTGGTGGACCTGCACGCTCCCCAGATCCAGGGCTTCTTCAACATCCCGGTGGACCACCTGTTCGCCTCGCCCGTGCTGGTCTCGTACTTCCGCGAGCTGAACCTGCCCAACCTGACCGTGGTCTCCCCCGACGCCGGGGGCGTGGAGCGCGCCCGCTTCTTCGCCAAGAAGATGGATTCCGCCCTGGCCATCGTGGACAAGCGCCGCGTGGAGATGAACGTGGCCGAGGTCATGCACGTCATCGGCGACGTCAAGGGGCGCACCTGCTTGATCATCGACGACCTCATCGACACCGCCGGGACGCTGGTCAAGACCGCCGACGCCCTGCTGGACGCGGGCGCCACCAAGGTGTACGCCTGCGCCTCCCACCCCGTGCTCTCGGGACCGGCGCTGGAGCGCATCGCCGCCTCGCGCATCGAGCAGGTG
>DASPRL010000193.1 GCA_035624475.1 Terriglobales bacterium | reverse complement strand
GCCCTGGTCATCGATCCCGGCGATGACGTCGAGCAGATCCTGGAGACGCTGCGGCGCCACCGCCTGACCCTGAGGCAGATCGTGATCACCCACGCCCACATCGACCACGTGGGCGGAGCGATGCGGCTGAAGCGGGCCACGGGCGCGCCCATCCTGCTCAACCAGAACGACCAGGCCCTGCTGGCCATGCTGGACGTGCAGGCGGGCTGGCTGGGACAGCCGCCGCCGGAGAAGGTCACCATCGACCAGGAGCTGCGCGACGGCGACACCGTGGGCGCAGGCGCCCTTCGCGCCAGCGTGCTGCACACCCCGGGGCACACCCAGGGCAGCGTCTGCCTCTACTTCCCTGCCGAGAAGAAGCTGCTGGCCGGCGACACGCTCTTCGCCGGCAGCATCGGGCGCACCGACCTGCCCGGCGGCTCCAGCGAGATGATCTTGCGCTCCCTGCACCAGCGGGTGCTGGCCCTGCCCGACGACACGCTGGTGGTGCCCGGCCACGGGCCGCTGACCACCATCGGCGAAGAGCGCGAGAGCAACCCGTTTCTCATCGGGTGATCGGGCGATCAGGCCATCGGGTGATTGGAAGAACCGGAAGCCCTACGACGTGGTCTCGAAGACCTTGAGGATCTTGGGAGAGATGTAGTTCTGTCCCGGAGGAGCGAAGCCGGGGGTCTTCTTGGCATTGCGGAAGAGTTCCTGGGCGTCGTGCATGAGCTTGCCGTCCGACGCGCCACCCAGGTAGTAGCGGGTGAGCTTGCTGGCCCCCTTGTAGAAGTATCCCAGCGCGGTCTTGGAGCCATTGACGTCGAGGTAATCCTGGATGTGGACCTCGGACTGCTCGTACTCACCCTGGTAGAACTCGCGAATGGCCTTGGCCAGCATGACGTCGGCTTCCGAGCTGGCCTTCTGGGTGGAGGGCGTGGCCTGCTGCTGGGCCTGGGTCTGGAGCGCGGCCAGGGCCTGGGTGGCGGTAGGGTTGTGCTCGTCCACGGCCAGCACCGCGATGTACTTGCTCTGCGCGGTGCGGATGTCGCCCTTGCTGCGGGCGGCCTCGGCCTCGCGCAGCAGCTTGTCCACGTCCACCTGCGGCTTGGGAGTCTCCTTGACGGCGGAGACCGCGGGACGCGCCGGAGGCGCGGGCGTGTGGGTCACGGCCACCGTGGGGGTCGGACTGGGCGGAGCGACGGTGGGAGTGGTGGTGGACGAGGCCAGCAACTGCTGCATGCCGGTGGCCTTGGAGCGGGGATCGCCGGGCCCGTCCGACTTGATGCCGGCGGCCTCGTTGTAGCTGGCGGCCGCCTGGCGGTAGTTCTTGGCGCTGGCCAGGGTGTCGCCCTCGGCCATGGCCTGCTCGTACTGCTTCATGCGGTTGAGATAGCTCTGCGCCTCGCTGGCGTGGCTGCCGCTGATCTGGGCGAAGAGACCCTTGGCGGTGTTGAAGTCGTTGCGGGTATATGCCGCGACCGCCTGCTGGAACCTCTGCTCCATGGCGACGTCGCCGGCCTGGGCCTGCTGCGCCTGGCGGGCAGCGGGGATCCTGGCCAGGTACTGCTGGGCTTCGGCAACGTGCGGGCCGCTGCGGATGTTCTTGAATTCCTGCTCGGCGTCGTCGTATTTGCCGGCCTTGAAAGCATTCACGCCGTTGGTGAAGCGTTCCTCGTTGCGCCGGGCCTCGCGCTGCGCCTGGTCGGACATGATCTTGCAGTTGACCTTGGCGTCCTTGTAGCCCGGGTCCTCCTGCGCCACCGAGCAGAACAACTGCGCGGCTTCGTCCACGCGGCCGGCGTTCATGGCCTGCATCGCCTTGCTGTAGTCCTCTTCCTTCTTGCCGGCGAAGGCCGGAAGCGGCGCCAGCAGCGCCAGGGCGAGCGCGAGCGCGCGATGGAGATCAGTTCGTCGCATTGATGATCTGGTCCACGTCGATCTGTTGGAAGACCGGGGTGATGCTCCCCGGGCTCTCGTTGGTCGCCTTCACGTCCAGGCTCTGCTCCTGGCCGTCGGGACCGTCCACCACGACCTTGTAATCCCCCGGCGGCACCGCGATGCGCAGCGGAGTCTGCTCCCCGGGGGTGAGGCTGACCTTGCCGTCGGCGGAGGTGACCGACTTCACCGTGCCCCAGGGAATGCCGTTGACCTCGATGTAGGTGGTGGCGGCGGGCGGCCCAGCGATCTTCTTGTAGGCCACGTAGCCGCCGATGCCCAGCACCAGCACCGCCACCACGGCGACGATGGCAAGCACGGGCGACTTGCGGGCGGGCGCCGGCGCCAGGGCGGGCGCGGGCGCAGGGCGGACCTTGGCGGGTGCGGGCTTGGGAGCGGCGGGCGGGGCGACCGCAGGCGCAGCGGCCGGGGCGACGGGCGTCGGCGCTGCCGCCGCCGGCGCGGGAGCGGGCGCCGGCGCCGCGGACGGGCTGATCATGGTCTTGGAGGCCTCGACCGAGCCCGCCACCATGGTCTGGGCCGCCTCGGCGGAGCCGGCCACGATAGTCTTGCCCAGCTCGGCTTCCTTCTGCTGGCGGCTGGCGCCGGCGGCGGCGTCCTTGTTCAGGGTCTCGTACTGCTTCTGCAGGTCGGCGGGGGCGGCCGGAGCCA
Organism: Terriglobales bacterium; assembly: GCA_035624475.1. Taxonomy (NCBI): domain Bacteria; kingdom Pseudomonadati; phylum Acidobacteriota; class Terriglobia; order Terriglobales; species Terriglobales bacterium. The sequence goes on along the minus strand of DASPRL010000193.1, from coordinate 221 downwards.
GCGCTGCCACCTGCTTGAGCCCATCCAGCGCGGCCTGGTACTGGCGGGCGAGCAGCAGGGTGCGGGCATCGCGCACCGCCTTCTCCACCGCCGATTTGGCCACGGCCGAGCGCTTGCCCTCGAATTCGCTGAATGCCTGCTGGACCTCCGCGGTCTCGCCGTAGGTCTTCTTGCAGGCTTCGAGGATGGTGGAGGCATTGGCGAAGTCGCCCTTGCCCATG
>DASPRL010000192.1 GCA_035624475.1 Terriglobales bacterium | reverse complement strand
GCGCGGGCGGCGGGTCGGGGGGCACGGATTTGAGGTCGGCGCAGGGCGCCTGCACCTGCAATATGTCATCGAGCTGGCTCATGACTGGCGTTCTCCTCACGAGGCTTTCTCGGAGTCATAGAAGGCTTCTCGCCAGGCGCGGACGGCGCGCACCTCGGAGGCGGGCACGCCCGGGACCTCGCCGGTGGCGGCGGCGACCAGGGCCGCCGCGCTCATGATCTGCACCCGCTCCTCGTGGGTGCCGGCGACCTCCTCCCACTCGTGCAGGTTGAAGAGGCAGCCGGGATCGCCGGCCTGGATATCGCCCGTGTAGGAGAGCGAGCGGGCGCGGCAGCCGCCGCAGTAGTTGCGGTAGTCGCAGACGCCGCAGTGGTCGGAGCGGTCCTCGCGGTCGCAGAGGGTGGCGAACAGCGCGTTGTCCCAGATCTCGCGCAGCTTCTGCCGGCGCAGGTTACCCACCGGCACGCCGGGGATGTAGACGCAAGGAGTGACGGTGCCGTCGGGCTGGAGCGAGCAGTAGCAGCGGCCGGCGCCGCAGCCGCCGATGTAGCGGGCCAGCACCATGGTCTTCTTGCCCTTGCCGCCGCCGGCGTGGCCGGTGGCGAAGACGGCCTCGTCGCCGTCGCTGTAGACCACGCAGGAGCGGCTGAACTGCGGCGCGGTCGAGATCACGTTGATGCGGCCTTCGCTGAGGTGGCGCTGCAGCTTGCGCAGCAGCAACTCGCGCTGGCCGGGAGTGAGGTCCTCGTGGGCCATCTCGCGGCCGCGGCCCACGGGGATGAAGTTGAAGAAGGCGAAGGTCTTGCAGCCCAGGCCGATGGCGAATTCAACCATCTCGTCGGCGCGCTCGACGGTGTCGCGGGTGAAGCAGGCGGCCATGCCGGTGCGCATGCCCGAGGCCACCGAGTTGCGGATGCCCTGGATGGCGCGCGCCCAGGCGCCGCGCTGCCCGCGGAAGTCGTCGTGCTGTTCGGGGTCGAGGGAATCGATGGAGACCTCGACGTACTTCACCCCGGCCTGCTGCAGGCGCTCGCAGTTCTCCGGGGAGAGCATCATGCCGTTGGTGGCGATGGTGGTGTGGATGCCGCGCTGCTGGGCGCGCTCCAGCACCGCCCACAGGTCCTTGGAGACCATGGGCTCGCCCCCGGCCAGCGCCAGGAATGGGACCATCTCCTCGCCCATCTGGTCGACGGCGTCGAGCTTCTGCTCGCGGGTGAGCTCGTCGGGCTGGGGCTGGCGAGTGGCGCTCTGGTAGCAGTGACGGCAGGAGAGGTTGCAGGCCTGGGTCAGGTTCCAGACCACGAACAGGGGCGCGGTGAAGCGCTGCGGAACCGTCAGCCCGTAGGTGGCGATGCTACGCGCGGTCAGGGCCAGCGCCTTCACCGTGGGGGGATGGTGGAAGAGGTTCTTCTTCATGCTCTCGCGATCGAGGTGGGCCTTCTTCAGTCCCAGGTCGATGAAGAGATTAGGCAGCGCCCAGCGCCAGCCCGGGCGGTCGTAGTGCTCGCAGAGCTGCTCGAACAGGCTCTTGCCATCGGAGGAGGGGCGAGTCAGCCAGCCCAGGGTGCGACGCACCGAGGACCAGGTGAGGGCGTCCTCCAGGAAGTGATGGCCGTGGGGTAGGGAGGTGGTGAGCTTGGGGACCTTGGGACGCTGGTGGGTCATCTCCCGGCAAGAGGAGTTGGCGACGTACATGAAGCCCTCCTTGCGAACAGGGCTTTACCCTCCGACCCCAGGAGCGGCGATGGCAGACTTCCCGCGGGTGGCGTGCTCCGGGGAGTGCTCTCAGCAGGTCAGGATACGGCCCCGCCGTCCGGCGGCGAAGTGATTGCGGTCACAGCAGCGGGTGACGGGGCGGGAATCAGCCCTGCAAACGGCGGAGGAAGTCGCGTTCGTCCATGCGGTACTTGAAGGCTTTGCGCCCGTCGATGAAGACCACCGGAACCTCGTCGGTGAAGCGGCGGCGGAGGGCGTCGTCGGAGTCCACGTCCACTTCCTGCCAGGTGAAGCCGCCGCGGCGCTCCAGCTTGTTGAGGCTCTCCTTGACGATCTCGCACAAGTGGCAGCCCCGGCGGGTGTAGAGCACGACCTGGCGGGACGCGGCCATGGCGCATGATAGCAAACTTCTTCACCACCGAGACACAGAGGCACAGAGAAATGAAGAAGGGCGAGGGGCACAGCCGGGGCGGCTGTGCCACACGGTTGGTACAATGCCTGCCATGACGGAACTCAAGGGGAAGGCCGTCCTGGTGACGGGGGGAGCCAAGCGCATCGGGCGCGAGATCGCGCTCACCCTGGCGCGGGCGGGCGCCGACGTGGCCATCACCTACCTGGGCTCGGAGCGGGAGGCGCGGCACACGGTGACCGACCTGGCCTCGCTGGGAGTGCGGGCGCTGGGCCTGCGCTGCGACGTCCGCGAGGAGAAGAGCGTGCTGGCGGCGATCAAAGAACTGCGCCGCGAATTGGGCGGGCTGGACGTGCTGGTCAACAACGCCGGCACCTACGCCACCGTGGACTTCGACAGGATCACGGTGGCGCAGTGGGACGAGATGTTCGCCACCAACACCCGCGGACCCTTCCTGGTGACG
>DASPRL010000191.1 GCA_035624475.1 Terriglobales bacterium | reverse complement strand
TCACGAACCGGCCCTCCGGCACGCGCACCATGGCCGGGAAAACAGCCTCGTTTGCGACAGACGTTCGAAGCGCGGCCCGGCGGCTCATCGTCCCCACAGGCTAGCACACGCCCACAAAGCAAGAGGCCCGGGCCTGAGACCCGGGCCTCGTTCTTCTTCCTCGAGCCTACTTGATCCCGGCCAGCTCCTGCAGGCGGTGCCAGTTCTCCAAGCGCTCCTGCTGGGCCTTGAGGATCACCTCGTCGGGCTTGCCGTCCAAGCCGAAGTGCCGCGCGAAGCGCCCTTCGGTGCGCGCGAAGGCGACGAAGTCCAGCGGCCCGCCCGTGTGCGGGTCGGTGAACCAGTCTTCCTTCAGCGCCGGGTTGCCCTGCAGGCTGATGCGTTCTTTCAGTCGCTCGCCCTTGCGGGGATCGTGGATGAGCAGTGGGAAGGCCCGCGACTCCACCGCCAGCTTGGCCTGAGCCACGGCGCGGTCGTCGCCGATGCCGTGCTCGGGCTGGCAGGCGGCGTAGGCGATGATCACCGCCGGCCCGGGATACTCGTTGGCCGCCATCACCGCCTTCAGGAAGTGGTTGAGGTGCCCGGCGGTGGTCTGGGCCACGAAGGTGTTGGGATGCATCATCAGGATCTGCGCGATCTCCTTGCGGCGCTCGCGCTTCCCGGGCTGGTCCTTGCCGTAGGCCGCCATCTTGGCGTCCTGCGCGGTGAAGGTGGAGGTCGAGGTCTGGCCGCCGGTGTTGGAGTACACCTGCGTGTCCAGCACCAGCACCTTGATGTCCATCCCCGACATCAGCATGCGCGAGAGCGACTGGAAGCCGATGTCGTACATGGCGCCGTCGCCGCCCAGCACCCACAGCCGCCGCAGGCCGTGGCCCTCCTGGTTCCAGCGCAGGCGCACGCCCATGGCGTCGGCGGGCGCGTTCTCGAACAGCGAGTTGGTCCACGGCACCGCAAACGGGTTGAAGGGATAGGTCGACCCGAAGACCGAGTTGCAGCCGGTGGCGGCCACGATGCCGATGTTCTCCTTGCCGTACTGGAAGCCGGTGGCCGCCAGCATCAGCCGCACCGCGGTAGCTTCTCCGCAGCCCATGCACGACCCCGCCCCGCCCGCGAAGAGCAGGGAAGAGGAGGAGAGCATCATGTCGGCCAGCGCCTTCTCGTTGATGAAGCGCTGGGGCGTGTCGGGGAGATGGTGGAAGAGGTCCATGCCCAGATCGTAGGCGGGCATGTCCAGCTCCGCCTTGGGTTTCATGGCCAGAGCATTGTGCGTGCCGCAGGCAGTGATGCATTCGCCGCAGCCCTTGCACTTGTCCGGATCCACGAAGAGGCCGAACAGCCCGCCCGGCTCGCCCTTCTTCACGAACAGGTCGTGGTACTTGTTGGTGACGGCGAAGTGGGCGCGCAGGTTCTCGCGCAACTCGGGACGCTCGACCGCCGCCAGCTTCACTTCCAGCACCGGCTTCTCCACCACCTTCGCCAGGATGGCGGTGTCGGGACACTCATTCACGCACTCCATGCAGCCGACGCAGGCCGAGGCCAGGAAGACGGGGATGTCGGGGGCCAGGTTGCGGAAGCTGCGCTGCATGGCGCTGGAGGCCGGCATCAGGCTGCGGGCCACGTACTCGTCGGCTACCAGATCATCTTCGCGCCCCTGGGCGTAGCTGCCGATCACCTTCTCGCAGAAGTCGGGCATCACCGGGCCTTCCGCGGGCGGCGGGGCCACCTGGAAGCGGTGGTCGCCGTTGCGCTTCGCGGCCGCCGCGGTGTCCTCTTCGGCCGGCGGAACGACCTCCACGAGTTCGTCATAGCCGCGGCGGGCGGCCGCCATGTTGTCCTTCACCACCTGCGCCCCGCGCTTGCCGAAGTACTTGTGCAGGGTCTTTTCCAGAGCGGTGAAGAGCTGCTCCTCGCTCAGCCCGGCGCGCTCGCGGAAGGGCGTGAGATGTAGGAAGGCGCCCATCAGCACGATGCCCTGCATGCGCACCTGCAGATCGGCCCGGCTGGCCGACTCGCGCGCGATGCGGTTCGCGTCCAGCGCGAACACCCGGTACTTCTTCTCCCGGATCTGCCGGCGCGCCGCCGGCGGCAGCGAATGCCACACCTCGCCGACGGGCTTGCTCGACTGCAGGTACACGATGCCGCCCTCCGCCAGCCCCGCCAGCGGGTTGCCGGTCAGGAAGGCGTTGGCGTCCTGGATGGCCACGAACTCCACCGTGGCCAGTTCGCAGTGCAGCCGGATGAACTCCGGCGCCAGCGTCAGGTAGTAGTTGGTGGGCAGGCCCTTCTTCTCCGAGCCGTACTTGGGGAAGGCCTGGGCGTAGAGGCCGAAGAGGTCCGAAGCCACGCTCGCCATCACCTTGTTGGTGGTCACCGAGCCGAAGCCGCCCACGGAGTGTCCGCGCAGGGAGAAGGCGCCCTTGGGGCGGACGTCGGGATCGGCACCCACTTCGAGCGCGTCGGGATGCTTGATGTTCAGGGCGAAGAAGCGGCGCCCGTTGCCGATCATGTTCTCGGCGGCGGCCACGAAATGCCCGGGGCGGATGTCGCGCCCGCCCAGCCCCGCCACCCCGGAGAAGATCTCCGGGCGGCGGCCGAAGCGGACTACTGAACTCTCCGTCTGCGCGTCGCTCAGCGCCGCTTTGACCTCCATGGTCAGCGGGTTCGACTGCGCCAGGGGGACGTCGCAGCGCTCGATCACCGCCACCGCGTGGCAGTTCTTGAGCAGGGCGGCCAGCTCGAAGGTGGGGAAGGGGCGGAAGCTGACTAGGGTGACGCACCCGATGCGCACCCCGCGCTCGCGCAGGTAGTCCACCGTGGCTTCGGCCGTGTCCATCATGGAGCCCATGCCCACGAAGGCGTAGTCGGCGTCCTCCATGCGGTAGGGACGCAGGAAGTCGTAGTGCCGGCCGGTGCGCGCGCTGTAGTCGTGCATGGCGTTGAGCAGCGCCGGGGCCACCCGGTCGTAGAAGGCGCGCTGCGCCACCTTGCCCTTCATGTAGCTGTCCTGGTTCTGCACCGGGCCGCTCAGCATGGGGTGCAGGGGATCGAAGAGGTTGCGGATACGATCCTGCGGACGCCCCACGAACTCGCGCATCAACTCGGCCTCGGGCAGGCGGATGGTCTCCAAGGTGTGCGTGGTCAGGAAGCCGTCCTGGACGTTCATGAACGGGGTCTCGGAATCCTCGGCGGCGCGGCGCGCGATCAGGGCCAGGTCGGCGGCCTCCTGCGCGTTGCGCCCGAAGAGCATGCCCCAGCCGCAGTCGGCCACCCCCATCACGTCGTCGTGCCCGGCGTGCACGTTGAGCGAGTGCGAGGTCAGCGCCCGCGCCCCGATGTGGAAGACCACGGGCAGGCGCTTCCCCGCGATCACGTACAGCACTTCCTTCATCAGGATCAGCCCCTGGCCGCTGGTGAAGTTGGTGACGCGGCCGCCCGCCAGGGCGAAGCCTTCGCAGGCCGAGGCCGAGCTGTGCTCCGACTCCGGCTCCAGGAACTGCAGCGGCTCGTCCCACAGGTTGCGGGTGCCGTTGGCGTACTCCATGGCGAAGCCGTCGCCCATGGGGGTGGAGGGGGTGATGGGATAGGCGCAGGCCCCCTGGCAGATGTGCGACTCCACCCACACCACCGCGCCCGAGCCGTCGACGGTGGAGATGTTGCCGGGATACGGGGGCGCGATCTTCTCTTCCGGGGTATGAATGCGGGTATCAATGCTGGTAGCGGACACGGTTCCTCCAGGATTGCGGCCCGCGGCCGCGGGCGGAGGGAGCGCCAGGTTCGGCGGCCTCCGCCCGCAGCAGCAGGCAAAAACTTGTTCTCGTGGGACAGCCGGCGAGGTCGTGCGCGGCTCTCATAGGAAGCCGCTCAACTGGCGCTCTTCCAGAGCCACGTGCGCGCCCAGGTCGCGGGCGAACTGCGCGCCCGATTCCTTGATGTGGCAGACGGCGGTGTCCAGGTCGTTCGAACTCTCGAACTCCTGCAGTGCCGCCAGGAAGGCCTTGAACTCCACCCCCAGCTCCTTGTGCTGCCGCTTCATCTCGGCGGCGAAATCGGCCAGCTCGGGGCTGATGCGTGCCACCGTGGTCAGCACCGTGGCTTCCTCGCGCACGAAGTGGGTGGGCAGCAGCACCTTCAGGTCGTGGCCCAGCTCGCGCACCTTGCCGGCAGTGGCCAGGTCGGCATAGACCTCGGAGTAGCAGACCAGGTGGTCCAGCGCCCACTGCAACTCGGCCAGCTCCGCG
>DASPRL010000190.1 GCA_035624475.1 Terriglobales bacterium | reverse complement strand
AGGTCCCCGACTGGCAGCGCTTCCGCCGCGACCTGCAACACAGCAAGGAGGATCCTATGAACCACCGCACTCGGGCTCTCTGGCTCCCCGGGGCTTTCACTTGCCTCTTTTCTTATCTGGCGCTGGCTATGATGGTGCGCGCCGGCCTGCAGCCGCAGTACGTATGGCGGGCGTCGGAGTTTGGGATCGCGGGGATCGGGTTTTACCTGCCCTGGTTCTTTCCCCTGCCGATCGTGGGCGCTCTGGGAGCCTGGTGGTCGCGCCGCGCCGGCGGAACGCTTCGCGAGCGCCTGCTCGCGGCTCTGCTGCCGGCCATCTCCATCGCCGTGCTCTTCGTGATCATCCTTCTCGCTGCCTTGATCGTCGATCGCCACGCGCCGGTGGACAAGATGCTGGCCGCCTGGCTGCTGACCCTGCTGGCGTGGTCCGTTTTCCCCGGCCTCGGCCTGCTGCTGGGCGCGCTGCCTTTCCTGGGATCAAGACCGGCGGCCCGCCACCATTCCGCAGCAGCCCAAAGCTGAGAGAAATGCCCTACGCCATCCAGACCACCGACCTCAGCAAGGAGTACCGCGCCTTCCGCGCGCCGCCCGTGCCGGCGCTGCAGGAAGTTTCCTTGGTGGTCGAAGAAGGCTCGATCGTCGGGCTCATCGGTCAGAACGGTGCCGGCAAGACCACGCTGGTGAAGATCCTCGTGGGTCTGGCCAACTCGACGGGGGGCCGCGCCACCGTCCTGGGCGCCGCTCCCTCGCACCCACTCACGCGCCAGAGTGTCGGTTACTTGCCCGAACAGATGCGTATCCACGGCTACTTCAATGCCGAGGAGTTTCTCTGCTCGATGGGCCGATTGAACGAAGTCGGCGCCGACAAACTGCGCCGCCAGGTCCCGGAGTTGCTCGACATGGTCGGCCTCTCCGGCGTTAGCAAGTGCGTCCGCGACTATTCCAAGGGCATGCAGCAGAGGCTGGGACTGGCGCAGGCCCTGCTCGGCGACCCCAGACTCCTCTTCCTCGACGAGCCTACGGATGGACTGGATCCCGGTGGCCGCAAAGACGTCCGCGACCTCCTTCTCGCCCTGAGGAAGAACCGCAAAACGATCTTCCTGAATTCGCACCTGCTCTCCGAAGTCGAGGCCGTCTGCGACCAGATCTTCCTGCTTCACAAGGGGCGCATCGTGAGAGCTTCCACTCCTGCCGAGTTCGCGCGCGGCAGGGGGGAATACCTGCTGCGGGTGCCCGCGTTGGACAGTTCGGCGGTCCTCGCCATCGAGGAGCTCCTCTCCGTGCCGACGTGGAAAGGAAAGACTCTCTTGTTCCCGCCCTGCGACGAGGTTCACCTGAATCGGCTGATCGACGCCCTGCGTCGCGTTCCGGCCACCATCACCGCTCTCGCGCAGGACCCGGCGGGAGATTGGCAAGTCTCGGTGGGCGAGGTCAACGATACCGTCCGGGAGGCGGCGGCCAACGCGCTGGGGCAGGGGCGGTGGGAAGGCAATGCCCTGCGCTTTCGCCCCCGTGATGTGGCGCATCTGAACGCTGTCATCGACCGGCTGCGCGAGCTCTCCGTCAACATCGAAGCCATTGAGCCGGTCAAGGTTTCTCTCGAGCAGTTCTTCCTGGAAACCTTGGAACGAAAGGACGCTTGATGCTGGCCGGTTACCTCGACGCACTGAGAGAAGCCCGCGGGCGCCGGCTGCTGCCCGTGTTGCTCGGCTGTGCTCTTGTCTTTGCCTTGTTCAGTAACGGGATCGTCCACCTGGGGTCGACACCCAGCGGCGACCGGACGATCGTTCTCGGGACTCGCGCGCTGGGCTCTCCCGAGGAGGGCGTTCCCGAATTGCTGGCGGCCGTCATCGGCGAGGCCGGATGGATTTGGCTGCTGCTCTCCATCCTCTGCGCCGTTCCCATCCTGGCGTCGACGCTGGAGAGAGGCTGGTTGGAGCTTGTCCTTTCCAAGGCTACGCCGCGCTGGGAGATGTTTCTTGGCCGCTATCTCGCCGGGGTCACTCTCTATGCCATCGCATCTGCCGTCTCTGTGCTGCCGTTGGCGTTCCGGCTCTGGTGGCAGACCGGCGTCAACTTCTTCCCAGTCGTCGCCGCCTTGTTCTTCCAGGTGGTGAGCTTCGCGGCTCTACTCTCTGTAGCGTCCCTGGTGTGCCTGGCGCAGCAGAATATCGTCTTCCCTATGCTCTCTCCGCTTGTAGTCTGGTTGGCCTCGCCCCTGCTCGCCGCGCGGCGCGACAGCTACTACCAATTTGTTTCCTCCTACGGAGGCCGTTACCTGCTTGATGTGGCATACATCATCCTGCCCAAGTGCGCCGAGATCAATGCGCTCTCGGCGGCCTGGATCCGTGACGGCGAGCTCTATTCCTGGTGGCCCCTCTGGTCCAGCGCGGCCTTCACGGGCCTCCTTCTTGCCGCGACCCTGTACCTCCTCGAACGCAAGTCCTTTTGAGCGGAGGGGGTGCGAGGTCGCCCTCAAGATTATCTGCCGTCAGCTCCGGCTGTTGATCTCCTCGTAGATCTCGGGCAGGACCTTGGCGTCCTCGGCCGACTCGCCGAAGCGCGCTCGCTCGTAGTGCCCGGTGAAGCGCTCGACCGGCTCCTTGAGCCGCGGGTCGGCGATGGTGGCCAGGTACTCCTCCGGGGTCTGCGCTGGCGACTTGGGAAAGCCGCGGCGGCCGACCACGCGCGTCATGCGCTGGTACCAGATGCTGGCTGCCTGCTGCGGCGCCTTTTCCGGGGCGCGCGCCACGCGCTGCCGGCGCAGCGCCCGCCACATCCGCCGCCCGTTGAAGGCCAGCAGCAGCGCCGCCACCACGCCCACCACGACTCCGCTCCAGCGCCGCGGCTCGCGCGCCGCGTTCGCCTGCACCTCTTCCGCCTTGCTGACCCACTGGTCATACTTCTGCCGCAGCCACAGGCGCGCGCGGTCCAGGCCCTGGCGGCTGCGCCCCAACATGCCGTAGGCCATGGTTTCCTGGTGGGTGAAGTCGTAGTTGATCACCCACTCCCGCCAGAACTCGCCGGCCGCGTCCAGGTAGAGCATCATGCGCGCCCACCGGCCCTGGCTGTAGCCCGGATCGGGGGGCGTAGGGTCGAAGCTCACCCAGCCCTGGCCGGGGAAGTAGGCCTCCACCCAGGAGTGCGCGTCGCGCCCGCGCAGGATGTAGCTGCCGGTGACGTCGTTGAACTCGCCGCCGCGGAAGCCGTTCACCACCCGCGACGGGATGCCCAGCGTGCGCAGCATCACCGCCATGGCGGAGGCGAAATACTCGCAGTGCCCGCGCTTGCGCTCGAAGAGGAAGTAGGCCAGCGGGTCGGCGTGTCTCTCGCTGGGCAGCACCAGGGTGTAGGCGTAGTGGGTCTTGAGGTGAAGCTCCAAGGCGACGGCCTGGTCATAGGCGGTGGGCGCGCCGGCGGTGATCTGCCGCGCCAGCTCGGGGACGCGCCGGTCCAGCCGCGGCAGTTGCAGGTAGACGTTCGAGATCTGCGGCGGGTAGGTGCCCGAGGCCTGGCGCAGCGCCTCCGGGGAAGGCTGGGCCAGGTTGGAGCTGGCGCTGTAGAGGTCGATCAGGCGGCGGTCCTCGTTGCGCACCGCGCCCCCGTCGTCCATGGAGATCTCGCGGTACTTGCCGCCGAGCGAGTCGGGCATGGGGGCGAAGAAGAAGATGTTGGTGCCCACGGGCTCCATGATCACGCGATAGCGCAGGATGCGCTGCGGTCCCGCGGGCCGCAGCAGGCCCATGGCGCGCTCGTTCTGCAGCCGCATGCGCGCCAGGTCGAAGCGCCCGCTGGAGGAGTTCCACACCGTGGGCGCGTTGCTGATGTTGTGCCAGCGCTGCCCGTCGAAGCTGGAGAGCGAGAGCCCCCGCCACTTCAGGTCGTACAGGCCGGTGCTGTCGCCCTCGATCTGGATGTGCATCACCACCGTGCTCGACTGCTTGATCTCGCCGATCTCGCCCAGGTTGACGTCGTCGCTGAAGCCGCTGACCAGCACGTTGCGCTCGGTGAGCGCGCGCAGGTAGCCGGCCGAGAGCCGCGGCAGCGCGAAGAACAGCACCGACGCCGCCACCACGATGGCCGCCACCAGCGCCGCCGCGGTCGCGCTCAGCGCCCGCGCCATGCGCTTCGCCCCCGCCTGCGGCGTCCGCGCCAGCCCCTGCGCCGCCGCCGCCGAGCGCTTCATCTCCATGCTCAGGAAAGTGGCCGCCGCCAGCAGCAGGAAGACGCAGAACGAAGCCAGGAAGACGCTGTCCACCGTCAGCATGGCCGCCAGCAGCACCGCTCCGAACGACAGCAGCACCAGGTAGAGGTGGTCGCGGCTGCGCTGCACCGAGAACAGCTTCGACACCATCACCAGCAGGGCCAGGTGCACGTTGGCGGAGACGAAGCTGCCCGAGAGCACGAAGAAGTCCAGCAGATAGAAGACCGCGTACACCACCGCCAGGTAGGAGGTCCAGCGCTCGGGAATGAGCAGATGGCGGTTGCGAACCAGCAGGTAGCCGCGGAAGAGCAGCGCCCCCGTCACCAGCGCCAGCGAGGGCAGGTCCAGCTTGCCCGTGCTGCTCAGGGTGATGAACCCGGTCACCACCAGCAGGTAGAGCGAGATCTCGAAGTAGCGCTCGATGGCGCCGCTGAGGCCCCCGGCCTTTCCCGGCCGGGCTGGGGCCGCTTTCGCCATGCGCCTATTGTGGGGCAAGCGCGCGCGGAAGGGAACTGCCGTGTCGACGGCAAGAAGCCAGGCACCGGGAGGCCCGCTGCACACGCAAAGAACCCGTTACCGTTGCTTCCTTCCGGACCTGGCGGGGTTGGCGGGATTGCGTCGCGCGGGACCCAGTGCCTGACAGAGGAATTTTATCATTCCGCTTCCTTTGTGCCCTTCGTGCCGTCCTTCGTGTCCTTTGTGGTTGGCTTTTCAAAGCTTCACCACAAAGGACACCAAGGTCACACGAAGGGCACGACGTGCTGACTCCTGACCCCTGACTCCCGACTACTTCGGCGCCTGCAATAGACAATCCGTCTCCGTCCTGCAACAATGAACGGCTCTCATGAACGCGCCACGCGCCAAGATCACCGCCCTGGGCACCTACGTTCCGCCCCGCCTGCTCACCAACGCCGACCTGGAGAAGATGGTCTCGACCAACGACCAGTGGATCGTGGAGCGCACCGGCATCCGCGAGCGCCATATCGCGGACAAGGGCGTGGCCGCCTCCGACCTGGCGGTGGAGGCCGCCAAGCGCTGCCTGGCCCAGCGCGGCATCCCCGCCACCGAGGTCGAGGCCATCATCGTGGCCACCGTCACCCCCGACATGTTCTTTCCCGCCACCGCCTGCCTGGTGCAGCACAAGCTGGGCGTGCCCGGAGCCTGGGGCTTCGACCTTTCCGCCGCCTGCTCCGCCTTCGTCTACGCCCTGCAGTGCGGCAATCAGTACGTCTCCAGCGGCTGTCACAAGAAGGTGCTGGTCATCGGCTCCGACGTGATGAGCTCCATCATCGATTACACCGACCGGGCCACCTGCGTGATCTTCGGCGACGGCGCGGGCGCGGTGCTGGTCGAGCCCGCCAGCGGCGACGGCCTCGGCCTCATCGACTACATGCACGAGGTGGACGGCTCCGGCGGCTGCTCCCTCTACATGCCCGGCGGCGGCAGCCTCAACCCCGCCACCCACGAGACCGTGGACAAGCGCATGCACTTCGTCCACCAGGAAGGCCAGGCGGTCTTCAAGTACGCGGTGCGCAAGATGGCTGAACTGTGCGAAGCGATCCTGGAACGCAATGGGATCACCGGCAAGGACGTGGACTGCTTCATCGCCCACCAGGCCAACCGGCGCATCATCACCGCCACCGCCGACCGCCTCGACCTGCGGCCGGAGAGCGTCATCATCAACATCGACCAGTACGGCAACACCACCGCCGGCACCATCCCCCTGGCCATGCAGACCGCCCTCGACCAGGGCAAGCTCAAGAAGGGAAGCCTGGTGCTGCTGGCCGCCGTGGGCGCCGGCTTCACCGCCGGCGCCACTCTTCTGCGCTGGGCCTACTGAAGGACACTAAGACCTTGAGACGTTGAAACCTCGAAACTGACGGAGCTGCCCATGAGCCGCTTGTGCAGATTTGCTCCCACCCTTGGCTTGCTGCTGTTCACCCTGCCTCTCTTCGCCCAGTCCCTCTCTCCCGATCTGCAGAAGAAGATCGACGACATCGCCGCCCAGACCCTGGCCGCGACGGGCGTGCCCAGCGCCTCGCTGGCCGTCGTCAAGGACGGCAAGATCGTCTACGCCCGCGCCTACGGCAATGCCCACCTCGATCCCGCCGTGGCCGCCACCCCGGAGATGCGCTACTGCATCGGCTCCATCAGCAAGCAGTTCACTGCGGCCGCTATCCTGCTGCTGGCCGAGCAGGGCAAGCTCTCGCTCGACGATCCCGTCTCCAAGTTCATTCCCAACCTCACCCGCGGCAACGAGGTCACCCTGCGCGAACTGCTCTCCCACACCTCCGGCTACCAGGACTTCTGGCCCCAGGACTACGTGATGCCCGGAATGCTCAAGCCGGTCACCGCGCAGCAGATCCTCGATGGCTGGGCGCGCATCCCGCTGGACTTCGATCCCGGCACGCAGTGGCAGTATTCCAACACCAACTTCGTCATCGCCGGGCTGATCGTCGAGAAGGCCAGCGGAATGCCGTTCATGAAGTTCCTCCAGCAGCACCTCTTCACCCCGCTGGGGATGAAGAGCGTGCTCACCATCGAGGAAGCCAAAGCCCTGCCCTCCGAGCCGGCCGGCTACCTGCGCTACGCGCTGGGCCCGCCGCGGCCCGCTCCCGTCGAGGGCCAGGGATGGATGTTCGCCGCCGGCGAGCTTTCCATGACCGCCTCCGACCTGGCCCGCTGGGACATCAGCCTGATCGACCAGAGCGTGCTGCGGCCCGCCTCCTACCGCGAGATGGAGACCGAGGTGGAGCTCAAGAACGGCGTGGGCACGCGCTACGGTCTGGGCATCGCCGTCAACTTCGACAACGGCCAGCGCGTCCTCTCGCACGGCGGCGAGGTCTCCGGCTTCGTCGCTCAGAACGTCGTCTTTCCCGACGATCATGCCGCCATCGTAGTGCTCACCAATCTGGATGCCTCCTCCGCCGCCGGCCAGATCACACGCAAGCTCCGCCCCCTGCTCTTCCCGGTGCAGGACAAGAACATGGAAGAGCGGTTGCAACTGGCGCGCAAGGTCTTCAGCGGCCTGCAGCACGGCCAGATCGACCGCTCCCTCTTCACCGCCAACGGCAACAGCTACTTCACCGCGCAGGCGCTCGCGGACTTCGCATCCAGCCTGGGCCCGCTGGGCGAGCCCGTGGACTTCCGCCAGACCGCCTACAGCCTGCGCGGCGGCATGGGCTTCCGCGCCTACCTGGTGAAGTTCCAGTCCAAGAGCGTGCGCATCACCTTGCGCGACCTTCCCGACGGCGGCAAGATCGAGCAGTTCCAGGTCGCCGCCGAGCAGCAGGGGAGCGGGGGCGGCTTGACACTGGAAACCGGAAACGAGAAACTGCCTCCCATGAAGCGCGTCACCGGCATCGGCGGCATCTTCTTCAAGTCCGACAACCCGGAGCAGCTCTACGCCTGGTACGAGAAGCATCTGGGCCTGAAGCGCAACGCCCAGGCCCACGCCGTGGTCTTTCCCTGGCGCGACGCCGAGGGCGGCGGCGAGGGCCAGACCGTCTGGTCCATCTTCCCCCGCAACAGCAAGTACTTCGAGCCCTCGCAGGCGGCTTTCATGCTGAACTACCGGGTGGAGGACCTGGACGCGATGGTCACGGCGCTGCGCGCCGAAGGCGTCCAAGTCCTGGGCCGCGAGGACGCCGACTACGGCCGCTTTGCCTGGATCCTGGACCCGGACGGCAACCGCATCGAACTCTGGGAGGCCGCCAAGAAGCAATAGCGGAGCGCCGGATGACGATTCGGCGAACCCATCGCGGCGCGAAGATTTGCATCCGGAGTCTGCTCGCGGCATCAGCTAGCCATGGATCCGCTGCGCACC
>DASPRL010000189.1 GCA_035624475.1 Terriglobales bacterium | reverse complement strand
CGGCGCCGCCACGCTGCTCGATTTTCTCGATGCCGAGCGCAGCTACCGCGCGACGCAACTGGCCTATCGCCAGGCCCTGGCCTCGTACATGGTCTCCCTAGAGCAGCTCAAGCAAGCCGTGGGGACCCGGAATCTGCCATGAGAGAAACGACGCAATCCACGCTGGGACTGGCCGCGCCGGGATACCGGGGGGCGGGCCTGCTCCTGTTCCTGTCGCTGCTCCTGCCGGCCGCGGGATGCGGCGACCGTTCCGCCAGCGAGATGACCTCCTACTCCGCCCGCGCCAAGGCCGGCGAGCAGGCGCAACTGTTTACCGTTCCCCCGGAGCAGATGCCGCACGTCCAGGTGGCGACGGTGGAGAGCGTGAGCCTGCCGCGCCGCCTGCGTCTCACCGGGACGGTGGCCTTCGACGGCTTCCATACCACCCCGGTCATCACCGAGGTGGGCGGGCCGGTGAGCCGCATCCTGGTCTCGCCGGGGCAGAAGGTGAAGGCAGGGCAGGTGCTGCTCTACGTCTCCAGTCCCGACTATGCGCAGGCGCGGGCCGCCTACCTCAAAGCGCGTTCCGCCTACGACCTGGCGGAGAAGAACTACACGCGCGCGCAGGACCTGTATGCGCACCACGCCATCGCGGAGCGCGACCTGCAGCAGGCGGAGTCGGACCGCAACCAGGCCCAGGCCGACTTCCAGGCGGCCGAGGAGGGGTTGCAGGTGCTGGGCGTGGCCCACCCGGAGGCGCTGGGAAAGCTGCCCGCCACCTCCGAGCTGCCTTTGCTGGCCCCCATCAGCGGAGAGGTGGTGGAGCGGCTGGTGGCGCCCGGGCAGCTGATCCAGTCAGGAGCCACGCAGTGCTTCACCATCTCCAACATGAGCACGGTGTGGGTGCTGGCCAACATCTACCAGAATGCGCTCGCAGAGGTACACGTCGGCGACCCGGTCAGCATCCAGGCCGACACTTATCCTGACGTCTTCCAGGGGAGGATCTCGTACATCGCGGCGGCGCTGGACCCGGGCACGCGCACCCTGCAAGCGCGCATCGACACCCAGAACCCGGGCGAGAAGCTGAAGAAGGACATGTACGTGACCGCGACGGTGGAGGCGGGGACGATCGCCGGCGCGCTGGTGGTGCCGGACGCGGCCGTGCTGCGCGACGCCGAGAACCAGCCTTTCGTGTACGTGCTGGCGGGCCAGAACCAGTTCGGGCGGCGCCCGGTGCAACTGGGAGAGAGCCAGGGCGGGCGCACCCAGATCACCAGCGGGCTGAAGGCGGGAGAGAAGGTGGCCGGGGACGGCAGCCTCTTCCTGCAATTCGCCAATTCGCTGCAACAATGAAGGAGCCTTGCGCGAGGAAGGACCCATTGCCTGAATCGGGCCGCACCGCATGATCCATCGCATCGTCCAAGCCGCCCTGCGCCAGCGCTTCCTGGTGCTGATGCTGACGGTGTTCATCACCGCCGCCGGCATCGAGTCCTTCCGGCGCATGCCGGTGGACGCCTATCCCGACCTCTCGCCGCCCATGGTGGAGATCATCACGCAGTGGCCGGGCCACGCCTCGGAGGAGATGGAACGCCTGGTCACGCTGCCCATCGAGGTGGAGATGAACGGGGTGCCCCACATGACGGTGATGCGCTCCATCACCCTCTACGGGCTCTCCGACGTGCGCCTCACCTTCGACGAGGGCGTGGACCCCTACTTCGCGCGTCAGGTGGTCTTCGAGCGGCTGGCGGAGGTGGCCCTGCCCAGCGGGGTGACGCCCTCGATGGCGCCGCTGTTCAGCCCCAGCGGCCTGGTCTACCGCTACGTGCTGGTGAGCCCCGACCGCAGCCCGCAGGAATTGAAGACCATCGAGGACTGGGTGGTGGAGCGCGCCTACAAGTCGGTGCCGGGGGTGGCCGACGACTCCGGCCTGGGCGGCGAGACCATGCAGTACCAGGTGCTGCTGGATCCGGCGCGCCTGTACGGCTACCACCTGACCGTGCCCCAGGTGGTCACGGCGCTGGCCAACAACAACAGCAACGCCGGAGGCGGCTTCTACTCCCAGGGCGGGCAGTTCTACTACGTGCGCGGGCTGGGCCTGGTACGCAACACCGACGACATCGGCAATATCATCGTGGGGGCCAGCAAGGGCGTGCCGGTGCGGGTGCGCGACATCGGCCAGGTGGTGATCGGGCACGCGCCCCGCCTGGGCCAGTTCGGTTTCAACCGCACCGACGACGCGGTGGAGGGCGTGATCCTGATGCGCCGCGGCGAGCAGACGCAGACCGTCCTTGCCGGGGTGCAGAAGAAAACCGAGGAACTCAACCGCGAGATCCTGCCTCGCGACGTCAAGGTGCGGCCCTTCTACGACCGCAGCGACCTGGTGCGGCTCACCACCGACACGGTGGAGGCCAACCTGCTGCGGGGCATGATCCTGGTCTTCGTGGTGCTGCTGTTCTTCCTGGTGAGCACGCGCGCCGCCGTCATCGTGGCCCTCACCATCCCCTTGAGCCTGCTGTTCTCCTTCATCTTCCTGCACGCCCACAACATCGACGCCAACCTGCTCTCCATCGGGGCCATCGACTTCGGCATCATCATCGACGGTACCGTGGTCATGATGGAGAACATCTACCGCGAACTGGGGCTGCGCCAGGGGCAGGAGTACCGCCTGCAGGAGGTGATCCTGGCGGCGGCGCGCGACGTGGACCGCCCCATCTTCTACTCGGTGGCCGTGATCATCGCCGGCTACCTGCCCATCTATGCCCTCAGCGGGCCCGCAGGCAAGCTCTTCGATCCCATGGCCGACACCATGGCCTTCGCCCTGCTGGGCGCGCTGGTGCTCACCCTGACCCTGGTTCCGGTGCTGGCCTCCTACTGGTTCCAGCAGGGGGTCAAGGAGCGCGTGAACAAGCCCTTCGAGTGGATCAAGGCGAAGTATGCGCGCGGGCTGGACTGGTCGCTCGACCATCCCGGCACGACCATGCTGGCGGCCAGCGCCATCTTCGGGCTGACCCTGCTGTTGGTGCCCTTCATCGGGGGCGAGTTCATGCCCCACCTGGACGAGGGCGCGCTCTGGATTCGCGCCACCATGCCCTACACCATCTCCTTCGAAGAGGCCAGCAGGCTGTCGCCGCAGGTGCGCGCGATCCTGCTCTCCTACCCGCAGGTGACGGAGGTGGCCTCGGAGCTGGGCCGCCCCGACGACGGCACCGATCCCACCGGCTTCTTCAACGACGAGTTCTACGTCGGCCTGAAGCCCTACAGCGACAAGGCCTGGCAGGGCAAGATCCGGACCAAGGAAGACCTGATCGCCGACATCGACCGCCGGTTGACCGCCTATCCCGGCATCACCTTCAACTACACCCAGCCCGCCGAGGACGCGGTGGACGAGGCCCTCACCGGGCTGAAGAGCTCGCTGGCGGTGAAGGTGTACGGACCCGACCTGGAAGTGCTGGAGCAGAAGGCGCTGGCCATCAAGAAGACGCTGTCGCAGGTGCCCGGCTTCACCGCGCTGACGGTGGTCCGCGAACTGGGGCAGCCCAGCCTCATCATCGACGTGGACCGCGAGAAGATCGCGCGCTACGGCATCAACGTGAGCGACGTCGAGGCGGTGGTGGAGGCGGCGGTGGGCGGGCAGGCGGCCACCCAGGTCATCCAGGGAGAGAAGCTCTTCGACCTGGTGGTGCGCATGGAGCCGCAGTACCGCTCCAACGCCCAGCAGATCGGGAACCTGCTGGTGGGCACGCCCGACGGCCAGCAGATCCCGCTCCGCCAGTTGGCCGAGATCCGCCAGGGCAACGGGGCGTCGTTCATCTACCGCGAGAACAACTCGCGCTACATCGGCATCCAGTACTCGATCGAGGGTCGCGACCTGGAACGCGCGGTGAAGGACGGCCAGGCCGCGGTGCGCAGGAACGTCTCCCTGCCCGAAGGCTACCGTCTGGCCTGGGGCGGCGAGTACGACGAATTCCTGGCCGCCAAGGCGCAACTCAACGTCATCGGACCCCTGGCCGTGCTGCTCATCTTCCTCATCCTGTTCGCGCTCTACGGCAACTTCAAGTTCCCCGTCACCATCGCGCTGGGCGTGATCCTGACCGAGCCGGTGGGCGCGCTGTTGGCCCTCAAGCTCACGCACACGCCCTTCAGCGTCTCCTCGGTGCTGGGGCTGCTGGCGCTGCTGGGAGTTTCGGTCGAAACCGCGGTCATCCTGGTCTCTTACATCAACAAGCTGCGGCTGGAAGGGATGGACATCCGGAGCGCGACCCGCGAGGCCGCTCTGCTGCGCTTGCGCCCCATCATGATGACGGCGCTGGTGGCCTGCCTGGGGCTGCTTCCGGCCGCACTTTCCACCGGCATCGGCTCCGACACTCAGCGGCCCTTCGCCATCGTGATCGTCGCCGGCCTCATCTCGCGCCTGCTGCTGGGCTTCTTCGTCAATCCCGTGCTCTACCTGTGGGTGGCCAGGGAAGGCGACGTGCTCCAGGTGTGACCATGCGCTACCCATCCCAAACCGAGTCCGCCCGCCTTCGGAGGAGGTATACTCCGACGAAGGCTACTCAGGTGGGACGGGTGTCCAGGACGGGCAGGTGGCGGCGGGCGCTGGCGTGGCTGGCGCTGCTGGCGGTGGTGTCGTTGGTGGCCCTGGATGCGGTGCACAGCCACCGTGACCTGGCCGGCTCCCACTCGCGCTGCGAACTCTGCCTGACCCTGCACGCTCCGGCGCTGCGCAGCGCCGCTGTCACCCTGCCGTTCTCGGTTTTGGCGCAGCCCTTGCAAGCTGCTGCCGTCCCGCACCTCCTCAGTCGGGCCCCTCTCTCCGACTTCTTCATCCGTCCTCCCCCGGCCGCCTAGCTGGAACAGCCTGCCGGCGCCACCGCCGGCTCGACTTCCAAGCTGGGCGGAGGGGGATGCGTGCGCTTCGGCGCCGCCCCCTTCCTTCCCGCCACGACACCCCCGGGCTGCGGGGAGGGAGGAAAAATGCAGAAAAGCTTCGTATCGAGCATGCTCTTGCTTCTGGGCTGGTTGTTTCTGTGCCTGGGGGCGTGGGCGCAATCCAGCAACTCCGGGACGATTGCAGGAGCGGTCAAGGACCCTGCCGGCGCCGTGGTTCCGGGAGCCACGGTCGAGATCACGTACTCGGTGAGCGGCTTTCGCCGGACGACCACCACCGGGAGCGCGGGCGAGTTCAACTTCGTCAACGTCCCCTTCAACCCCTATCGCCTGGTGTTGACGGCGAAGGGTTTTGCGCCCTATGCGCAGGATGTGGAAGTGCGTTCGGCAGTGCCCATCTCCCTGCAGATCGGCCTCAGCCTGGAGGGCGCGAAGACCACGGTCACGGTGGAAGCATCGGCCACGGACCTGATCGAGAATGACCCCAACTTCCACACCGACGTGGACCGCGGGCTCTTCCAGAAGCTGCCGCTGGAGAGCCAGTCGTCCTCGGTGAGTTCGCTGGTCACCCTGGCCTCCCCCGGCGTGGTGGCCGATTCCAACGGACTGTTCCACGGCCTGGGCGACCACGCCGAGAACTCCTTCTCGGTGGACGGCCAGCCCGTCACCGACCAGCAAAGCAAGGTCTTCTCCAACCAGCTCCCGGTGGACTCCATCGGCTCGCTGGAGGTGATCGCCGGCGCTCCCCCGGCGGAGTATGGCGACAAGACCAGCCTGGTCATCAACGTCACCACCCGCTCCGGGTTGGGCGAAACCACCCCCCATGGCAGCGTCACCGCCTCCTACGGCTCGTTCGGGACCGCGACCGGCGACTTCAACCTGGGCTGGGGCGGCAAGACGTGGGGGAACTTCATCGCAGTGAGCGGACTGAACACCGGACGCTTCCTGGATCCACCGGAGTTTCAGGTGATCCACGCCAAGGGCAACGAGGAGAACCTCTTCGACCGGGTGGACTTCCAGCTCGGCGAGAAGGATACGCTGCACGCCAATCTGGGCTTCACCCGTTCCTGGTTCCAGGAGCCCAACTCCTTCGACGCGGCGACCCTCGGGCAGGACCAGCGGGCGCAGATCCTGACCTACAACCTGAGCCCCAGTTGGACCCACCTCTTCAGCCCGACCACCCTGCTGACCGTCATCGCCTTCGCGCGCCATGACCGCTTCAACTACTATCCCAGCGCCGATCCCTTTTCCGACCTGACCGAGACGGTGTCGCAGCGCCGGGGACTCACCAATGCGGGGGTGCGCGCCGACCTCTCCTACGTGAAGGGCATCCACAACGCGAAGTTCGGGGTGACCTTCCAGCACACCTTCCTGAACGAGAACTTCAGCCTGGGCCTGACCGATCCCACCGTCAACTCGCCCTGCCTGGTGATCAATGCCGCCGGGGACTTCGTAGGCGATCCCAACACCGCCTTGACCGACCCCTCCATGTGCGCGCCGGGATTCGACAACACGGCCGGCAATCCGAATGCCAGCGCGCCGTTCGTCTCCTTGCTGGGCTGCTTCGACCTGACACGGCCGTTCCCGGCGCCGGGCGACGGCTGCGCCGGCCCGCTGAGCACGCTGTCCTTCTTCCACGGCCACGCCGACATCAAGGAACTGGCGCTCTACGTGCAAGATGCCATCACCAAGGGCAACTGGACCATCAGCCTGGGGATCCGCGGCGACATCTACCGCGGGCTGTCCAGCGGGGAGCAGGCCGAGCCGCGTGCCGGGGTGGCCTACAACATCAAGCGCACCAACACCGTGCTGCGCGCCTCCTACGCGCGCGTGATGGAGACGCCGTTCAACGAGAACCTGATCCTGGCCAGCGCGACCGGCGACCCGGTGATCGACGCCATCTTCGGGCAGAGTTCGGCGGCCGCCATCCCTCCCGGCTACCGCAACGAGTTTCACGCCGGCTTCCAGCAGGCCTTCGGCAAACACCTGGTGCTGGACGCCGACTATCTGTGGAAGTACACCCACAACGGCTACGACTTCAGCGACCTGCTGAACACCCCCATCTTCTTCCCCATCGCCTGGCACAACTCGAAGATCGACGGGGTCTCGGCGCGGCTGAGCCTGCCGAACTTCCACGGCTTGACGGCGTTCGTGGTGCTGGGACACGTGAACGCGCGCTTCTTCAACCCGCAGGTGGGGGGCCTGGGCAGCTCGCCGCCCAGCGGGGTCTTCCGCATCGACCACGACCAGGCCTTCCAGCAGACCACGCACCTGCAGTACCAGATCGGCAAACGGGGTCCGTGGGTGGCGTTCAACTGGCGCTATGACAGCGGGCTGGTAGCGGGGGCGGTGCCCTTCGCAGTGGACAACGTCACTCCCATCGATCTCACCGGCCTGACCGCGGACCAGCAGATCCAGGCGGGACTGTTCTGCGGGAACGTCTTTCCGACCTTGTCCTCACCGCTGGTGACCTGCGCGCCCTCGCTCTACGGCTCCACGCGCATCCAGATCCCGGCGCCGGGGATGGAGGACGACGACCACAACCCCCCGCGCATCGCGCCCCGCCACCTGTTCGACCTGGCGGTGGGCCACGACAACCTGTTCCACGGGGACCGCTACCAGTGGAGCCTGCGCTTCACCGTGGTCAACCTGACCAACGAGCTGGCGCTCTACAACTTCCTCTCCACCTTCAGCGGGACGCACTTTGTGACCCCGCGCACGGAGACGGTGGAGGTGGGCTTCCACTTCTAGACACGGCTGCGACGGGCAGCCGGCCTGCGCTGCCCGCCGCTGGCGCCGGCAGCCATGCCGATGCAGCTTCGGAGCCCAGCCCCGATCAGGAGGCCCGCTTGTCGAGCTTGAGCTCGAAGGGAGCCACCCGGACGGCTTCTCCCGCCTCCGCTTCCGGCTTGGCGTGCCGCCGGCAGTTGTGGGCGTTGAAGAAGAACGTCGCCTGTTGCAGGGCCTCGGTGGTGCTGGCGCGGCGCGAGGTCTGGAAGCTCCAGGTGCATTCGGAGCAGCTCCAGGTCATCTCCTGTTTGATCAGTCGTCGCATGCTGTTAACCTCCACGTTACTACCCGGGAATCTCTGCCTTGCTGAGGGCAGTCTCGCGCGGACGCGGGCGGCCGGCAAGTTACGTTGATAACTTGCGCCGTACCCCATCGTTACCGAAGTAAGCACAGGCCGCACACGATATATTTTCCGCTCCCCGCCGCCCCCATTACCCCCGTAACTTGACGGTAATCCCCTCCCGGCTTAGCCTGCGTCTTGGAGGATCGCGCCGGGAGCGCGACAGGTCCGCCGGGCTCGAGGTCGGGGCGGACGGCTGGGAGGTGGATCATGAGGAACTATTCCGAGCGACGCAAGCACCGCCGGTTGTCGGCAAAGATCGATGTGCGCTACGGCGCCAAGGGCGAATACCGGATGGCCCGCGCTTGTGACATCAGCGCCGGGGGCATCGGGCTCGCGGTCCCGGTCTCCTATCCGGTGGGGACGGAGCTGGACCTGCGCTTCCAGAACCATGACCAGGTCCACGGAGACCTGGTCCTGCTGAAGGCCCGCGTGCGCCACTCCGACGAGGAGCGGATGGGGCTGGAGTTCGTCAACGTCCCCGCCGGAAAGCGCGCCCGGCTGCTGCAGTTGCTGGAGGAGCTGGCGGCGGACCACGTCGCCGCCTGAGGGCGAGGCTTCTCCCGCCGCCGGGCCGCCCTTGGCTCCCGAGGTGTCGGTTTTCCTATCTGCTCTTGAGCCGGGGCCTGCGCCGCCGCCAAAGAAAAGGCCCGCACCGTAGCGGTGCGGGCCGGGACCTGCCGAGCCGTAGTCAGAAGCGGAAGAATATCCCTCCCGAGATCCCGATCTGCTGCTGGACCCCGTTGCTGGAGAAGGTGCGGAAGCCCGTGATCACCGGGCCGGTGAGAGTGTCCGCTAGGGCAGCGTTGTTGCTGAACTGAATCGTCGGGGAGGAAATGAACACAAACGCGACGTTGGGCGCGCCCAAGACCCGGCTGGGGCTGGCGTCCACCAGGTTGTCGATAGTGTTGGGGCTGAGGTAGTCGCGGACGTCCATGCGGATGCCCCAGTGCGGCGTCACATAGTACTTGAGGCCCGCACCGACATATCCGGTCACGACGTTGTCGCTGATGGTGTACCGCATCCCCACCGCGTCGGTCTCATTGAAGGGGGCCCCCGCAAACGTAAAGCTGTAATTCCCCACCAGGGTGGCGAACGGCATGTCGCCGGTGTTGTGGATGACTCCCAGGCCGAAGGTGAGGTAGGGGATGGCCCGGCCCTCGGTCTTGAGGTTCAGCACCGCGCCCCCGGTGATCAGGGCCTGGTGGCCGTCGCTGCGGTGAGCGGCCGCGGTCGAAGTGACCGTGACTCCGGTCGCCCCGATGAACGTGGTCATCTGGGTGAAGGCCGCTTGCCAACTGGCGCTGGTGGCCGCGATCTGGTTCAGCCCCCTGTCACTCATCTCCAGTTCACCCAGGTTGTAGTCGAAGTTCAGCTCCACGCCCCAGCGCGGGCTGAGTTCGCGGTAGAGGCGGCCCCCGAAGGCGGCGCCATGCTGCCGATGCACGACCTCACTGTTGAGCGCCGGGTCAAGCGGGCTGATGGTGTTGGTGAGGCCTGGGGCTGCGAATGCCGACACGAACTGGTTGTAGAGAGCGGCGCCATCGCCGAAGTACCAGGAGGATTCGAAACGTGAGGGGCCAACGACGGTAGCAAAGGGTACCCCGGGGTCGGGCAGAGCGACGCCGCCGCTGGAAGGGCTGGTGGCCAGCAGGCCGCCGCCATGGAATTCGACCTCCCACTTGCGATCCGGGTCGGGGCCGTCGGACGAAGCCGCCGCGGCGGCCGGCCGGGGCGTGGCAAAGGCTACGGCAGCGGGCTGATAGGGTGCAGGCGAAGGACTAGCCTGGGCAGCCGCCGCCACCGAGGACGAGGTCGCCGGGGCCTCCTGGGCCGCCACCGGCAAGCAGATCAGCGCCGCCAGCAAGACGGCGAGACCCAACATCAAGATCGTGGCCCGTGGAGCGTCGAGCTTGCGCATACTTGCCTCCTGAAATGCTCCTCCCAAAGTGCAGCCAGCCATTTTCCGGCGGACGGGGCCTGAAGTCCAGACTATTGTGGTGGTCTGGCGAATCCCGAGCGGCTCTTGCGAGGGACCTCGTAAGTGATTGGTGGGCCCGCCAGGATTCGAACCTGGGACCAAGGGATTATGAGTCCCCTGCTCTGACCGCTGAGCTACGGGCCCGTCCGAGGCTCACTGTAGCACAGAGCGGGCGCTCGAGCCGGAGGGGCGCAACCCCGCACGACAAACCCGCATCCAGTGGGTTAGATCCCTCAAATCTCCGCTCGAACCTGGGGCCCTTATGTCTCTCGCCCATCTCGCTTCTCCCCGCCGGCTGCTGGTCTTGGCCGGCGTGGCCGCGGCCGCGGCGGCGGCTGCGCTCGCCGCCCAGCAGACCAATACCTATTCTGTCGACGTCAACGTGGTCAACGTGCTGGTGACGGTGCGCGACAAGCACAGCAAGATCGTCAACAACCTGGGACAGAACGACTTCACCCTGGAGGAAGACGGCCGGCCGCAGACCATCCGCTACTTCTCCCGCGAGACCGACCTGCCTCTCACCCTGGGCTTGCTGGTGGACACCAGCCTGAGCCAGCTCCGCGTCCTTGAGCCGGAGCGCTCGGCCAGCGGGAAGTTCTTCGACCAGGTGCTGCGCGAAGACAAGGACCATGCGTTCCTCATCCACTTCGACCGGGAGGTGGAGCTGCTGCAGGACCTGACCAACTCGCGGCAGAAGCTGGACGACGCCCTGAACCTGCTGGAAACGCCGGCGCCGGGGGCGGAACCGAGGTCTGGCGGGGGTTCGTCCGGAGGCGGGTCTCCGCGGGGCGGTGGCTATCCCGGAGGCGGGTCTCCGCGTTCCGGGGGTGGCGGCGCCGGCCGCGGGCAATCCTACCGCGCGGGCACGCTGCTTTATGACGCGGTCTTCCTGGCCTCCGACGAACTCATGCAGAAGCAACAGGGGAGGAAGGCCGTGATCGTGCTCTCCGACGGCGTGGACCGAGGCAGCAAGACCAGCCTGGAGCGCGCCATCGAGACCGCCCAGCGCTCCAACACCATTGTGTACGCCATCCTCTTCAAGGATGGCCGCGGTTACGGCGGCGGCTGGGAGCGCGGTGGCATGGGCGGCCCCTGGGGAGGACGCCGCAGCGGCGGAGGCTATCCCCGCTATCCCCGGCAGGAAGAGGAGCGTCCCGACGGCAAGAAGATCCTTGAGCGCATGGCCACGGAGACCGGCGGGCGCATGTTCGAGGTCTCGAAGAAGGAGCCCCTGGAGCAGGTCTACCAGCAGATCCAAGAGGAGCTGCGCAATCAGTACAACCTGGGCTACACCCCCGATCGCGCCCCGGATACCGCGGAGTACCACCGCATCCGGGTGACCGCGAAGGGAAAAGACCTGGTGGTGCAGGCCCGCGACGGCTATTACTCCGGCGCACCGTCCTCCGGGGATGCGGGCAAAGCTCAGGTGCGGTAGGC
>DASPRL010000188.1 GCA_035624475.1 Terriglobales bacterium | reverse complement strand
CGGTCCCCCGCGCGCCAGTTGCGTACCACCAGCTCCGAGGCCAGCGCCCTGGGATCCCACAATCCCGCCTGATTATACCCCGCAGCGGCGGAAGAGAGCGGAAGCAGGGAAACCCGGATGACACTGCCGATCTCGGCAACCTGGACCTCCCCCGGCACCGGCAGGCGGTACTCGTAGTCCGGCGCCGGCGGCCGGGCCTGCCCGCGCCCGCGTTGCAGGCGCACCTGGCCGCGCACCCGCGTCGCCCGCCAGCCTCCGGGCAGCTCGCAGGACTTGGCCGGACCCGCCGTCGCCGGCGCCGCCAGCCGCAGCACTCCCTCGACGTGCTCGAAGTCGAGGCGCAGCCCCAGCGACTCTCCCGCCGCCCGCAGCAGCCGCCGCTTGAGGGCGAGCGGATGCCGGGCCAGGGCGCGGGGGTCGAGCGCGCCCTCGCGGAAGACTGCCGCCAGCAGCCGCTCCACTTCCCCGCTCCAGTATTCTTCTTCGGCGCGGGCCACCTCCGCGCTCTCCGCCAGCACCCGCGCCAGCGACGGGTTGTAGTCGCGCTCCAGTTGCGGCAGCAACTGGTGGCGGACGCGGTTGCGCAGGTGGCGCAGGTCGCGGTTGCTCTGGTCCTCGCGCCACCCCTGGCCCAGCCCGCGCAGGTAGTCCTCGATCTCGCGCCGGCGCACGCCCAGCAGGGGGCGCACGATGGCGGCGCCGCCCGCTCCCTCCACCCGCTGCCGGGGGAAGATGCCGGCCAGCCCGCGGGTGCCCGAGCCTCGCAGCGTGCGCATGAGCACGGTTTCGGCCTGGTCGTCGAGGGTGTGGCCGGTGGCCACGCGCTCGGCCGCGCCCGCGTGCAGCAACTGGCGGAACCAGGCGTAGCGCAAGTCGCGGGCCGCGGTCTCCAGGCTCAGGCCCTGGCTGGCGGCATGCGCCGGAGCCGCGCCGGAGGCGAGGTGCAGCGGCAGTCCGTGACCCCGCGCCAGTTCCGCCACGAACTCCTGGTCGGCGTCGGCCTCGGCGCCGCGGATGCCGTGATGGAAGTGCGCCACCGCCAGCACCACGCCCAATTCCGCGCGCAGATCCAGCAGCAGGCGCAGCAGGGCCACCGAGTCGGGGCCGCCGGAGACCGCCACCGCCACCCGGTCTCCCGCTCGTAGCAGGGCATGTTCGCGGATGTAGGCCAGAACGCGCTCGACCACGGTCCCATGGTAATCCTGCCGGCCCCGCGGGGTCTAAGCGGGCCGCTGGAATCCACACCATCCCGCCGGGCGGTTGAGGCGCCTTCGCCACCCGGGGTAAACTCTTCGCCCTATGAAGAAGACCATCCTCATTGCCAGCGTGTTGCTCCTCAGCTTGCCCGGCGCGTGGGCGCAGGAGTGGGCCAAACAATCCCTCGAAAAGTCGCCGCGCCACCAGGAGTGGGTCTCGGTGAAGCACGGCGACCGCACGGTGCAGGCCTTCGTGGTCTATCCCGAGCGGAAAGAGAAGGCCCCGGTGGTGATCGTGATCCACGAGATCTTCGGGCTCACTGACTGGGCGCGCAGCGCCGCCGACGAGCTGGCCGCCCACGGCTACGTCGCTATTGCTCCCGACCTGCTCTCCGGCTTCGGCCCCAAGGGCGGAGGCAGCAGCGACTTCGCCAGCACCCAGGACGCCGTGAAAGCCATCTCCGGGCTGGATCCCGACACCATCACCGCCGACCTCAACGCGGTGGCCGACTACGCCAAGACCCTCCCCGCCGGCAACGGCAAGATTGCGGTGGCCGGCTTCTGCTGGGGCGGCGGCCAGTCCTTCCGCTTCGCCACCCACCGCAAGGACCTGAGCGCGGCCTTCGTCTTCTACGGCCCGCCTCCCCAGGACCTCTCTTCCATCACCGCTCCCGTGTACGGCTTCTACGCCGGCAACGACGCCCGCATCGGCGCCACCGTGCCCGGCACCGTCGAGGCCATGAAAGCGGCAGGCAAGAAGTACGATCCCGTCACCTACGAGGGCGCCGGCCACGGCTTCATGCGTGCCGGCGAGGACCCCGGCAACACCAATCCCGCCAACAAGACCGCCCACGACCAGGCCTGGGAGCGCTGGCTCAAACTGCTCAAGGAGATGTGACCGGGCGGGGAGTCCGCGCCATGAATCCCTGCTCCAGTCGTTGTCATTCCGAGCGCAGCGAGGAATCTGGGTTCTTCGCTGACGTCTGACGTCCGAGGTCTGACGTCTTGCTTTTCAGTGATCCGATGACTCAATGATCCGATGAGAAGTGCTCCCAGCCCCGCGGCAGCAGCGCCTTGCGCTGGCCGTGGCTGTCCATCAGCCAGACCTTTTTCTCGCGGATGATCTCCCCGATGCGGCTGAGGCGCACCCCGCCCAGGGTGCGCGGGATCTTCCGGTCCGGCCGGGCCGTGAACAGCAATTCGTAGTCCTCGCCGCCGTGCAGGGCGAAGTGCAGGGTGCTGGTGGCGGCGGGCGAAGTGTGGGCGCGCGGGATGCTGGACTCGCTTACCACCGCGCCCACCCCGCTCTCTTCGCAGAGGTGGGCCAGGTCGGTGGAGAGGCCGTCCGAGAGATCGATCATGGCCGAGGCCAGCCCCTGCCGCCGCAGCCGGGCTCCCACCGCCACCCGCGGCGGAGGATAGAAGTAGGCGCGCGCCGCCGCCGGCTCCACCCGTCCCGACTCCCGCAACTGGTAGAGCGCCGCCGCCGCGCCTCCCAGAGAGCCGGTGACGTAGACCGAGTCCCCCGGGCGCGCCCCCGAGCGCAGGATGGCGGCGCCCGCGGGCACCTGCCCCAGCACCACCACGTCGGCGGCCACTCCGCCCGCGCTTGCGGCGGTGTCGCCGCCCGCCAGCGGGATCCCGAACTTGCCGGCCAGGCCCAGGAAGCCGCGCAGGAACTCGTCCACCCAGGACTGGGGCGTCTCCGCCGGCAGGGCCAGCGAGAGGAAGGCGGCCAGGGGCTCGCCGCCCATGGCGGCGATGTCGCTCAGCCCGCGCGCCAGGCAGCGATGGCCCACCGCCCGCGCCGCGTGCCAGGCGCGCCGGAAGTGCACGTCCTCCAGGGTGAGGTCGGTGGTCAGCAGGATCTCGTGTCCCGGCGACAGCCGCAGCAGGGCGCAATCGTCGCCTATCCCCGCGACCAAGGAACGTCCCCGGCCCCCGGCCGCGACCCGGCGCCGGATGCGCGCGATCAACTCTCGTTCCGGTAAGGGCAAGATGCTACCCAATATATAGGAAGCGGCAGGCCGGGAAAGCCCGCCACCCCCCGGCACTTTTTTGCATCCTCGGGGCCCCGGGGCCATCCAATCCCCAGACGGTCAGTATCCCCAGAACGCAGGTCCATCCCCATTCGTAACCGGAAACCCACCCGAACGTCCTTGACACCCGGGAAAGCCGTTTGTTACCTTTCCCGAGCCGTTGTTCTCGTTTCCCTGGCCGTAGGCCCGTAAAGGGGTTACCGCCCCACCCGTCGCGGTGGCTTCAATGCTACGAAGCTTCGCGATGGTCAACTCAACGGCGGGCCGATCTGGGTAGAAGAACCTTGGGTCCGCGGAAAAAGGCGAGGTATTTTTCTTTTGCGTAAGCGCTATTACATTCTGCTGGTGGCCCGGGACGCCGAGGGCCAGCTCCGCAAGATCCCCGTTCCTCTGCACTATCTTTACGTGTTCCTGGCCGGGGCCCTGATCGGGATGTTTTCCATCACCGGCATGGCCGGCTCCTACACCCGCATGCTGGCCAAGGTGATGCGCTTCAACCAGCTGCGCAGCGAGAAGGAAGCGCTCAAGACCCGCTACTCCCAGCTGGAGCAGGTGGCCCAGGAGAAGCAGGTCCAGGTGGCCTCGCTGGGCTCGCTGGCCAGCGACGTCTCCACCCTCTACGGCCTGAAGCCCGACGGCGCCTTGATCAAGGCCGCCGAGAACCAGTTCGCCACCTCCGACCAGGTGGCTTCCTCCCTCGACCAGTTGCACGTCCTGCGCAACACCGCGCTCTCCGGCGCCGCCACCATCGCCATCGGCTTCGGCCCCAGCCAGAGCCTGACCACCTCCGACTGGCTGCGGCTGGCGGCGCAGCCCGCGCTCTGGCCGGTGGAAGGCCCGGTCACCGGAGGCTTCGGCGAGCGCATCGATCCGTTCAACGGGGAGGGCGCCTTCCACACCGGCGTCGACATCTCCTCCAACTACGGCCACCCCGTCATCGCGCCCGCCGACGGCGTGGTCACCTTCGCCAACACCGAGAGCGGCTACGGCAACCTGCTGGTCCTGGACCACGGCTACGGCATCAGTACCCGCTACGGCCACCTCTCCGGCTTCGCCGTGACCCCGGGACAGACCGTGCACCGCGGCGAGGTCATCGGCTACGTCGGCTTGACCGGACGCTCCACCGGGCCCCACCTGCACTACGAGGTCCGCATCAACGAAGTCCCCGTCAATCCCTACAAGTACCTGCGCAACACCATGGCCCAGTCCATGAACCTGCAGGACGTGCCCCCGGGAAACTAGCCTTAGCGGGCTTTCGCCTTCGATCCACGCTTGGGCGTGGATTTTTCTTTGGGCGGGGGCGTGGGCTCAGGAGCCACGCTCACCGGTGCTTCCGAGAGCGCCTTCCGCAGGAAGCCCTGGGTGAAGGTGGCCTTGAGGATGGCGCGCTTGCCCTCCTGGCTGACCGCGATGCTGTCGAAGAAGGCCTTCACGTCCGGGTCGGGACCGCCCAACTGCTCGCTCGCTTCCGCGCCCCGGAAGATGGCCAGCATGGTGCCCGCGTTCTCCGTGATCTGCCGGGCCTGCTGCTCGTCGCGGGCCAGGGCCTCCATCCGCACCTGGATCGAGCCGGTATAGCGCAGGGAAGCCACCAGCGTCGCGCCCGGCGCCAGCGTGCGCAGCAGCGCCGGCACGGTCAGGCCGCCGGCGCCGTTCTCCGGGGGCGCCTGGGCCAGCGCCCACACCACGCTGCCGAAGGGGACGTCGCGGAAGTGCTCGCGCACCAGCGGCGGGCCCAGCACCGGCAGGGCCGACTCCACGTAGTGGTCGATCATCTCGTGCATGGGCTCCGGCTCCCGCGTGTTGGAGACCGCCACCATGCTCACTCCCAGGATGGCCACGCGCACCGTCCGCCCCTGGTTGGGGACGCTGTAGATGTCGATGTTGCGGTAGCGCTCGCTGCTCATCGCCAGCCGCCCCAGGAAGGCGGTCAGGCGGCTGGAGTCGAAGCGGCCCACGAAGATCTCCGAGGAGCGCACCTGGTCGGGCGAGGGCGGAGGCCCCCCCGGCGGCGCCGGGGGAGCGTGCACGGCGAACGCGGCCTGGTCCAGGTCGCGCTCGAACTCGAAGCCGGTCTGGCGGATGAAGTTGTCGTATTCCGGATCGTGCGGCACCGCCGGCGCCTGCCCCAACAGCGTGACCGCCCGGCGGATCGTCTGCAGGTCCACGTACACCACCGCGTCGGCGTTGGAGGGCAGCAGGCGCACGGCTTCGGGGGCGGCGCGCCGCCACAAGTAGATCACCACCGCCGCCGCCACCACCACCAGCAGCATCGCGATCAGGAGGGTAAGCTTGCGTCGGCGCATGGCGGGAAGGGTCAGGGACGGGGTCCGCGAAGTGGCCGTGAGCCACCGTCTTCCGGTAGAATCATACAGGAGAGGCATCATAGCACTGGCGTGCGGAGCCGGCCCGGGGAGGGATGACCAGGGAGTAACCTCGGCGCGTTTCCCCGGGGCCTGAAGGGGGAGTTCTGTTGCACGTCAAGTTCCGTTTGTGCTAACCTCTTTAGGTTTGGCCCGGCAGGCGGGAAGGAATCGGCTGGCGTAGCTCAGCTGGTAGAGCATCTGATTTGTAATCAGAGGGTCAGGGGTTCGAATCCCTTCGCCAGCTCCAGACTACGCCGATACGGCGGCGGCGCGCGTCTTCAGCAAAAGGAACGCACTCCACGAGGATACTTTTTCCGACAAGTGCCCGGTTCTGTGCGGAAGTATGTTCGCGCACTTTCCCTGTCCGGCAACGAAGGTTCGGCGCGGTGGCGCCGGTAAGGATTTTCAGCACCGGGCTCCGCGCGCAAGCAAACTCGGCGGATCGTGGACAGGTGGCCGAGCGGTTAATGGCAGCAGACTGTAAATCTGCCGCTCCTTGGAGCTACGGAGGTTCGAATCCTCCCCTGTCCACCAGGATTTTCGAATGGTGCGGTTGATGGCGGCGCTGGCGGCGTACGCGGTGCTGGCGTTGGCGGCGGCCCGGACTTTGACGGCGAAGATACCGGTGGGAGACCACACGGTCGAGCTGCGCGATTTCGTCTGGGTGATCCTGGCCGGCTGCGCGCTGCTGACCATCCTGCATCGCCGTGACCGTGCCGGTTCCGCCAAGAGCGGGGACCCGTAGCGGCCGGGAAGGATTGACAACCGAGAGTGCCGGAGGGCGGGAGTAACTTGAGCCGCTTGGCGGGCGTGAGCGAGGCGAAGCCGAGCGGGAGCCCGCCGGCGAAACCCTGAGCGAAGCGAAGGGTCTTGCGGTAAGCAGGACAGAAAGTGAGCGGGAGTAACTCAGTGGTAGAGTCACAGCCTTCCAAGCTGTTGGTCGTGGGTTCGATTCCCATCTCCCGCTCCAGAGTTCAGGCAGCACGGCGGTAGAGGGAGTGAGTTTGCGAGCCGATGTAGCTCAGTTGGTAGAGCACTCCCTTGGTAAGGGAGAGGTCACCAGTTCAATCTTGGTCATCGGCTCCAGAGTTGATTCGACGCGCAGGTGATGGCGGACGTGGCGTTTGAGCAGGCAGGCATCAAGGTCGAGCGGCTCGAGGAATTCGAGCAGCTCCGCGGCGCCCTCCAGCGCGTCTTCGGAAAAGAGCAGGTCGAGAGGTTTTTGAGGACGCTGGAGAAGAAACGCATCCTGGTCCGCGACTTCGCCGCCGTGCTGGAGAAGCGGGTGCTGGAGGAAGTGGACGGGGCGCTGGCGGCAGCGGGCAAACCGGCCAAGGCGCTGTATGCGTCCCTGGCCCTCTCGGACCAGGCGCAGATCCGGGAGTTCTATCTGGTGGAACTGGAGAACGTGGAGCCGCAACTGCGCCGCAAGTTCCAGAACATTTATCGCTACGCCTGAGGCAGGCACTTATGGCTAAGGAAAAATTCGATCGCACGAAGCCGCACGTGAACGTAGGGACGATCGGGCACATCGATCACGGCAAGACCACGCTCACGGCGGCCATCACCAAGGTCTTGGGGAAGAACAACCCCAAGGTGAAGTTCCGCAGCTTCGACTCCATCGACAACGCGCCCGAGGAGAAGGCGCGGGGGATCACCATCGCCACCGCGCACGTGGAGTACGAGACTCCGAACCGGCACTACGCGCACGTGGACTGCCCCGGCCACGCCGACTACATCAAGAACATGATCACGGGGGCGGCGCAGATGGACGGCGCCATCCTGGTGGTGGCGGCCACCGACGGGCCCATGCCGCAGACCCGCGAGCACGTGCTGCTGGCGCGCCAGGTGGGGGTGCCCTACATCGTGGTCTTCCTGAACAAGTGCGACGCGGTCGACGACAAGGAATTGCTGGACCTGGTGGAACTCGAGGTCCGCGAGCTGCTCAAGAGCTACCAGTTTCCGGGCGACCAGGTGCCGGTGATCCGCGGCTCGGCCTTGGGGGCGCTGAACGGGGAGGCGCAGTGGGAGAAGGCCATCGACGAGCTGATGGCGTCGGTGGACAAGTACATTCCGCTGCCGCCGCGGGAGACGGACAAGCCCTTCCTGATGCCCATCGAGGACATCTTCTCGATCTCGGGGCGGGGCACGGTGGTGACCGGCCGCATCGAGCGGGGCAAGGTGAAGGTGGGCGAGGAAGTGGAGATC
>DASPRL010000187.1 GCA_035624475.1 Terriglobales bacterium | reverse complement strand
CTCACGCCCGAGGGCGGTTGCCCCAAGTGCGGCGCCTTGCTCCCCGGGCGCTGGGACAAGGAGTTCCGCGGCCAGATCACCGCTCATCCCTACCTGCCGCGCGGCCGCGCCGCCTCCCTCGCCAAAGCCTGAATCCCGGCGCGGTTGACACCCTGGCCCGCACGTTGGCACGATGCCATGAGTCCATTTGACAGCCGAGGACGCTGGCGACGGAGGAGGTGCTCTGTGATCAATCAATCGCAGGACAGGTTTTCACTTGCCGGGATGCCCATCAACATCAGCAGCCCCGGCGCGGTACTCAAGGTGGGAGGCCCCAAGTTCCTTCGCGACTTCAAGGAGTTCGCGCTGCGCGGCAGCGTGCTCGACATGGCGGTGGGCATCGTGCTGGGCGTGGCCTTCGGACGCATCGTGACCTCGTTCGTGGACGACATCCTCATGCCGCCCCTGGGCCTGCTGCTCGGCCACGTGGATGCCAGCAACCTCTTCCTCAGTCTCACCGGCAAGCACTTCGACACGCTGGCCGCGGCCAAGGCGGCCGCCGCCCCCACGCTCAACTACGGCGTCTTCCTCAACAACATCTTCAATTTTCTGCTGGTGGCGTTCGCCATCTTCCTGCTGGTGCGGCAGGTGAACCGCTTCCGGCGCCTGCAGGAGGCGCCGGCGCCGACCACCAAGGAGTGCCCTTACTGCCTGTCGAGCATCCCGCTGAAGGCCACGCGCTGCGCTCAGTGCACCTCGGAGTTGGGAGCGCCGCCCGCGTCCGCCGGGTAGGCTGCCGCTACTTGTCCTTCTTGTGGAAGATGCCCGGCCAGAACTCGCGCAGGACATTGAAGCCCGCCTGCGCGGCCAGGTTGATGCCAAAGCGCTCGGCCGTCTTCGCCCCCGTCTGCTCGTGCACGGAATAATAGACGTTGGAGAGCGTGGCCGAGGTCAGGCTGCCCAGCACCCGTGAGATGTTGAAGGTGCTGCCCCCGGAGTCGGTGCGGGTGACGAACACCCGGCTGACGGCGTAGCCCACGCGCTCGCCGCCGGTGTATCCCTTCCCTTTGGGGAAGTAGCGCGGGTCCTGGTGGAAGATGGTGGGATAGAGGAAGGTCCCAAAGAAGTTGCTGGAGGCTTCGTCGGCCACCGCCGCCCCGAAACGCTTGGCGTAGCCCTCCCCGCCCTGGCCGTAACCGGGGTTGGTGTCGGCGGCTTGCGAGATCCCGGCCCCCGCCGCCGCCCCGACCACGAAATAGGGATCGACGGTCCGTCTGCCGAAAAGCTCGAATTTCTGCTGCGGCGTGAGCGGAGTGTAGGGCTGGCTGCCGCCGCCGGCCGCCTGCGGTACGGCGGGCGCCGGGCTCGCCGAAGGGGCATCCGGCAGCGGGTTGGGGCCCTGCGCCCATCCCAGCACGCTGGTCAGCAGCAAGAGCGCAGTCACCAGAATCGCGAGTCGGCCACGAGCCATGGTCAGAACACCTTGGTTTCCCGGTGCGACGCGGGTCGAGCACGGGCCGCGCGCATCGCAGTTTTTCCTACCCCTCAAATGCAGGAGTGGAAGTATACGCGTCGAGGGGCGGAAGGGCTAGAACCGAATTGGGAAGGCGTCAGCGCCGCCTGCGGGAAAAGCTGTGCCCGTACTGCTTCATGGGGACGCGCGCCCCTTGGAAGCGCACGCCCTCGGCCTCCAGCCGCAGCCGCTGCTCCAGCCCGGCCTCGCCACGCAGCAGGATGCGTCCGCCGGATCCCACCACCCGCTGCCAGGGCAGCCCGCGGGAAGCGTGCAGCGCCCAGGCCACCTGCCGCGCCGCCCCCGGGAATCCGGCCGCCCGCGCCACCTCGCCGTAAGTGGCCACCCGTCCCCGCGGGATCCGGCGCACCTGGGCTCGCAGCCGCTCCAGCATTTTCATGGTCTCCCAGGGGAACTATCTTGGCCCAGGACGCGTATCCTTGGCTAGCACGACTACGTACCGGAGGTGCGGAATGTTCTGTGAAGGATGTGGCGCCCCCTTGCAGGCGGGCCAGAAGTTCTGTCCTTCGTGCGGACGCCAGTTGGGCATGGCCATCGTCACCCCGGTCGCTCCCGGCCGCGTGGAACGCCACCTTAACCTCCTGGCCATCCTCTGGATGGCGGCAGCGGCCGTTCACCTGCTGGGCGCCGGCATGCTCTACGTCCTGGGCCACACGTTGATGATGAGGGTGGGCCAGATGGCGGGGCCACCGGTAGGGCCGGAGTTCTTTCTGGGCCTGTTCACCGTCCTGGCGGTCTACCTGCTGCTGAAGGCCATCGCCAGCTTCATGGCAGGTTGGGGACTCCTGCAGAAGCAGCCCTGGGCCCGCACCCTGACCCTGGTACTCGGCTTCCTCGAATTGCTGCACGTGCCGCTGGGCACCGCCCTGGGAATCTATACCCTGTGGGTGCTGCTCGCGCCCAACGCCGGCCAGGAGTATCGCGAGTTGCAGCGCGCTCACGCAGCCTAGGCGGTGGAGGTCAGGGCCTTCCTGGCCCGCGGATCCAGGCCGGCGCACAGGCCGGCTTCAGTTCTGCTGCGTCCTGTACCATGGGAGCCCACGGAGGCTCCCATGAAGCCCGATCTTCTCACCAAGGCCCTGCTCACCCTGATCGTCGTCTTTCTCGGCTTGATCGCCCTGCACCCGCTGGCCGTTCCTGCGCCCGCGGCCGCAGCCACACCGCCCAGCGTCTATCCCTTCTACATCGAGCCCGGAACCACCATGGTGCGCTCGCCCGATGGCCGCCGCCAGGTGCTGGGCAAAGTCATGGTGGACATGACCACGGGCAACATCTGGGGCTTCCCCACTCTGAACGCGCAGCCCTATCCCATGGACAGCACTACCACCGAGCCGCCCGTCTCCTCGCCCATCTATCTTGGTCGCTACGATTTCTCCGCCGCTATCCGCTGAGCGCGCGGGAGAGGAAGGTCCTTACTCGGGTGGGGAGAAGCGGTGCGGCCGCACCTTGCCGGTCAGCCCCTTGACCACTAGGTAGAGCACAGGGATGAAGAACAGGTTGAGCAGGGTGGACGCGATCATGCCACCGAAGACGGTGGTGCCCACCGAGTGCCGCCCCGCCTTGCCCGCGCCCGAGGCAATGACCAGCGGCACGACTCCCAGGATGAAGGCGAAGGAGGTCATGAGGATGGGTCTTAGGCGGATGCGGGCGGCCTCGATCGCCGCCTCCAGGGTCGAGAGCCCGCGCTTCTCGCGCAACTGCTCGGCGAACTCCACGATCAGGATGGCGTTCTTGCTGGCCAGCCCGATCAGCATCACCAGCCCGATCTGGCAGTAGACGTCGTTTTCCAGCCCGCGCAGCCACTGCGCGCCCACCGCTCCCAGCAGCGCCATGGGCACAGCCAGCAGAATGATGAAGGGCAGCGAGAAGCTCTCGTACTGCGCCGCCAGCGTCAGGTAGACCACCAGCAGGCCCAGGCCGAAGAGCAGGGCCGCCTGCCCGCCCGACTGCAGTTCCTCCAGCGACAGTCCCGTCCACTCGAAGCTGAAGCCCGGGGGCAGCGTCTTCCGGCTCAGGTCTTCCATGGCAGCGATGGCCTGGCCCGAGCTGTAGCCCGGCCCGGCCGCTCCGTCCAGCTCCGCCGAGCGGAACAGGTTGTAGTGGCTGATGACTTGCGGCGTGGTGTCCTCCGCGACCTTTACCAGGTTGTCCAGCGGGACCATCTCGCCGGTGTCGGAGCGGACGTAGTACTGGCGGATGTCCTGGGGGCTGGAGCGGAAGCGCGGGTCGGCCTGCACGTACACCCGGTAGGCGCGGTTGTTGAAGTCGAAGTCGTTGACGTACTCCGAGCCCATATAGACCTGCAGCGCATCGGCGATCTGGCTCAGGGGCACGTGCATGGCCTTGGCCTTCTCCCGCTCCAGGGTCACCACGAACTGGGGATCGTTGGCGGTGAAACTGGTGAACAGCACCGCGATCTCGGGGCGCTGGCGGCTCCGTCCGATCAGCCCCTGTGCGACCTTGGCCAGTTGCTGCGGATCGTGCCCGGTGCGGTCCTCCAGCACGTACTGGAAGCCTCCGAACTCGCCCAGCCCTTGCACCGCCGGCGGTGAGAAGGCCACCACGTCGGCGCCCACGATCTTGGAGAGCGGGCCGCGCAGCCGCTGGATGATGGCGTCCGCCGAGTGCTCTTCGCTCTTGCGCTTTCCGAACGACTGCAGGGTAGCGAAGACCAGCCCGCGGTTGGGGGCGCTGCCTCCGAAGCTGAAGCCGCTCACCGCGAAGATGCCGATAATGTCTTTTTCCCGGCTCAGCGCTGCCGTCACCTGCTCTTCGATCTTCGCGGTGTACTGCAGCGACGCGCCCTGCGGCGCCTGCACCTGGATGATGAAGTAGCCCTGGTCTTCCGCCGGGACGAAGCCCTTGGGCACCCGCGTGTAGACCAGGTAGGCCGCTCCCAGCCCCAGGAAGAAGAGCACCAGCGCCACGCCCTTGTGCTCGAGGATGCGCCGCAGCGAGGCGCGGTAGGCCTCGGTAGTGCTCTTCACCAGCCGATCGACAGCCGAAAAGAAGGCGCCGTGCGCGTGGGCCCGCCCCAGCAGCAGCGCCGAGAGCGCCGGCGTCAGCGTGAGCGCGTTGAAGGCGGAGATGGAGATGGAGAAGGCGATGGTCAGCGCAAACTGCCGGAAGAGGATGCCGGTGGTCCCGGGGAAGAAGGCCACCGGCACGAACACCGACACCAGCACCAGCGAGGTCGCGATCACCGCTCCCGTCACCTCTTTCATGGCCGCCGAGGCCGCCCGGTACGGGTCCTTCTCCCCCTCGCTGATGTGCCGCTGAATGTTCTCGATGACCACGATGGCGTCGTCCACCACCAGCCCCGTGGCCAGGGTGATGCCGAACAGCGTCAGAGTATTGATGGAGAAGCCCAGCAGCTTGACGAAGGTGAAGGTCCCCACCAGCGACACCGGAATGGTGGCCGCCGGGATGAGCGTGCTGCGCCAGTCCTCCAGGAAGAGGAAGATCACCAGGATCACCAGCCCGATGGCCTCGCCCAGGGTGATGAGCACATCGGCGATGGATTCCCCCACGACGTCGGTGGTGTCGAAGGCGACCTGGTACTTCAGGCCCGGGGGAAAGCTCTTGGAGAGGCGCTGTAGCTCCGCCAGGGCCGCCCGGTCCACCTCCAGGGCGTTGGCGTTGGAGAGCTGAGTGACGCCCACGCCCATGGCCTCGCGTCCGTTGTAGTCCAGCCGGCCGCCATAGTCCTCGGCGCCCAGTTCGGCGTGGCCGACGTCGCGCAGCCGCACCAGGGTGCCGTCAGGCGCGGTCTTGAGGATGAGGTTGTCGAACTGCCCGGGATCGGTGAGCCGCCCCACCGCGCGCACGCTGATCTGGTAGGCCTGGGTCGGGGGCGCCGGCTGCTGCCCCACCTGCCCCGCCGCCACCGGCACGTTCTGCTCTTCCAGCGCATTGACCACGTCGGTGGCGGTCAGCCCGCGGCTGGCCATGCGCACCGGGTCCAGCCACAGCCGCATCGAGTACCGCCGTTCCCCGAAGATGAAGACGTCGGCCACTCCCGGCACACGCTTGAGCGCGTCGCGCACGTACACGTCCAGGTAGTTCGAGATGAACAGGTTGTCGTAGCGCTTGTCGTCCGAATAGAAAGCGGCGGCGAAGACGAAGTTGCTGGAGCTCTTGGTGATGATGACGCCGTTGGTGCGCACCTGCCCGGGCAGCCGCCCCTGCGCGATGTTGACCCGGTTCTCGATGTCCACCGCCGCCAGGTCAACGCTGCGGTTGAGGTCGAAGGTCACGGTGATGTTGCTGGAGCCGTCGTTGCCGCTGGTCGAGGTCATGTACTTCATGCCCTCGACCCCGTTGATCTGCTCTTCCAGCGGGGTAGTCACCGCCGACTCCACCGTCTGCGCGCTG
Source organism: Terriglobales bacterium (assembly GCA_035624475.1). Lineage (NCBI taxonomy): Bacteria > Pseudomonadati > Acidobacteriota > Terriglobia > Terriglobales > Terriglobales bacterium. The sequence goes on along the minus strand of DASPRL010000187.1, from coordinate 7,659 downwards.
GCCCCGTTGTAGAAGCTGCTCACCGAGACCTGCGGCGGCGCCAGGGTGGGAAACTGCGCCACCGGCAGCGTGGGCACCGACACCGCCCCCGCCAGGATGATCAGCAAGGCGCAGACGGTCGCGAAGATCGGCCGCCGGATGAAGAAGTCAACGAACATGGATCTGCCGTGCCCTGAAACAACGAGAACTTACTGCGCCGCCGTGACCGGCGCCCCGTCCACCAGGCTCTGCCCACCGGAGACGATAAGGCGGTCGCCGGGCTGCAGGCCCTCCAGCACCACGTAGTCGTTCCCCACGATCTCGCCCAGCTTGAGCGGCCGTTGCCGCGCCACCAGGCCCTTGCCGCTGGGCTCGGCGACGAAGGCGAAGTACTGCCCGCTCAGCCGCTCCACCGCCAGCACCGGTACCACCGGCGCCTGCCTCGTCCCCCAGACCGCCCGCGCGCGGATGAACTGCGCCGTCCGCAGCTTGCCCTCGGGATTGGCGAGGTTCGACTTCACCAGGACGGTCTGCGTCTGGTTGCTGACCTCGGGCGAGATGAAGTCCACCTTGCTCCGGGCCACCACGTTGTCCCCGGAGTCCAGGATCTCCAGCGGCATCCCCAGCTTGAGCTGCGCGGAGCGCTCCACCGGGACCTCCACGTAAGCCTCGAGCGGGCCCGGCTTGTCCACCGTGGTCAGCACGGTCGAGGTGGTGACCCGGTCGCCCACCCGCACCGGGATGTCGCCCACAATGCCCGCCGTGGGCGCCACCACCTTGTAGTAGTGCAGTTGTACCTGCTGCTCCCGGACCTGCGCGTCCAGCGCCCGCAATTCCGCTTCTGCCGAATCCAGCGCCGACTTGGCCGAGTCCAGGTCCTGCTTGCTGGCCACCTGCGCCTCGTACAGACCCTTGGTGCGCTCGTACTGCTGGCGCGCGTAGACCACCGCCGCCTGCTTGGCGGTGCGCGTGTCTTCCTGGCTGCGCACCGTGGCCTGCTGCTTCAGCGGGTCGATCTGCATGAGGGGCGCGCCCGCGGCCACCCGGTCGCCCGAGTGCACGTAGATCTCGACCACTTGGCCCTCGACCTGCGGCATCAGCACGGCCGAGTTGCGCGATTTGAGCTGGGCTACGTATTCCGTGGTGTCCTGGATGGTGACGGAGCGCGCGGCTTCGATCGTGACGGGCGTGGCCGGCGGCCCGCCTGCGTTAGGATCGCCTTGGCGGGAGCAGCCCGCGGCCAACATCGTCACCACCACGGCCAGCAACAAGCCCGTCATCTTCCCGGATTGCCGCTCGATCCTCGCCATTCTCCTGTACCCTACCACTTCCCTCCCCCTCGCGCGAGGGGTCGGAGTACCGCGCCGAGGCTGGACGCGCTACAATCCGCGAGCGGAGGTGCCCCATGAGCGCAACTGCCGGCCAGCGCGTTCAGCCCATCGCCATCCAGGATTTCGTCGCCGAACTGCACAAGCTGCCTGCCGCCGCCTTCGGGAACACCGCTCCCGTGCTCGCCTTCGCCCGCGAGCATCCCGTCCTGCCCGCCAGTCTCGAGCCCTATTTCTTCTGGGACAGCCAGCACTACACCCGGAACCTGATCGACAAGACCGAGCTCTACGAGCTCATCGCCATCTGCTGGGAGATCGGACAGGCCAGCTCCGTCCACAACCATCGCGAGCAGAACTGCTGGATGATCGCCCCCATCGGCCGCCTCCTGGTGCAGAACTACCGCGTCCTCTCCCAGGACCTGAAGGCGGGCAAGTGCAGCATCCAGAAGACCGATCAGGTGGAGATGGACGCCTCCAACCCGATGGCCGTCAATCCGCTTGAGCCGGTGCACTCCGTCTGCAATCCGCGCGAGTTCCAGCAGCGCGCCGTCACCCTGCACATCTACTCCCGCCCCTTCGACACTTGCGACGTCTACTCCGAGGAACAGCAGACCTGCGGCACCATCCGGCTGCACTACAACTCGGTGGGCGGGGTGCTCACCGGCGCGCATTGACCTCGGCGCAGCCCCCGCCTAAGATGCCAACCCATGCCGCCGGCCGTGCTCGCCCCGGTTCGTTCCATCTTCTGCGCCTTCGTCTCGACCATCGTGCCGGAGGCCGCCGCCTGCGACGAGTCCCAATGGGCGGAGGTGGAAGCGCTGGTCGAAGAGGTGCTGCGCGAGCGCCCCGCTGCGCTCCAGCGCCAGCTCCGGATCGCGCTGCGCTTCCTCCAGTGGCTGCCGGTGCTGCGCTTCGGACATCGCTTTACCGCGCTTGAGCCCACGCGCCGCGCCCGCTGCCTCACCCGCTTGGAGAACCACTCTCTCCAGTCCGTCCGCCTGGGCTTCTGGGGCTTGCGCACGCTGGCCCTGCTCGGCTACTACGGGCGCCCCGCCGCCGCTCGCGCTATCGGCTGGCGCGCCGAACCCCGCGGCTGGGAGGCGGTGCGATGACCCGCCACAGCTACGACATCGTCATCATCGGCTCGGGTGCGGGCGGCGGCACCGTCGCTCAGGAACTCTCCCCGCTGTGCGCCAAGGGCGCGCGCATCCTGGTCCTCGAAAAAGGCCCCAAGCTCCGCGACGACGAGTTCACCGGCAAGGAAGTGGAGATGTCGCAGGCGCTCTACGGCGACGGCGGCGGCTTTCTCACCGCCGACCGCACCATGACCCTGGCCTTCGGCTGCGCCTACGGCGGCTCGACCGTCGTCTATACCGGCACTTCCCTGCTGCCGCCGGAGCGCGTGATCGCGGGCTGGAACGTCCCCGGCCTCACCCTCGACGAGATCACCCGCCGTGCCGCCAAGTACAAAGAGCAGAACAACGTCCACCCGCTTCCCGACTCCGAGATCAACCAGAACAATCGCCTGTTCGTGGAAGGCTGCCGCCGCTTGGGCTACCGCGCCGAGCAGTTCCCGGTGAACATCAAGGGATGCCGCGGCTCCAGCCTGTGCAACCTGGGCTGCCCCAACCAGGCCAAGCTAGGCACCAACCGCGTGCAGCTTCCCGCCGCCGAGCGCAACGGCGTGGAGGTGGTCACGCGCTGCGAGGTGCTGCGCCTGGGGGAGAAGAAGGTCTTTGCGCGGGTGACGCCCAAGCCGGAAGGCGCGAAGGGCCAGCCTTCCTCCTGGGCGCCTGGGGACTACGAGATCGACGCCCGGGTGGTGGTCGTGGCCGCCAGCGCCGTCAACTCTCCCGCCCTGCTGCTGCGCTCCGGCCTGGGCGACGGCTTGCCCCGCTTGGGCCACGGCTTCACCTGCCATCCTGCTTTCATCCTGGTGGCTGAGCACCCGCAGCCCATCACCAACTTCGTCGGCCACCCCAAGAGCTACTACCTCGACCAATTCGCGGAGAGCGAGCGCTTCGTGCTCGAGACCTGCATGTACTTCCCCTTCATCACCGCCAAGAGCCTGGAGGGCTTCGGGGAGGCGCACAGCTCCTTCCTGCGCGCCTTTCCGCGGCTGCAGATGATCCTGGTGCTGGCCTGCGACCACGTGAACGAGCACAACCGCGTCAGCGTGGACCGCGACGGCCGCCCCGTGGTGCACTACCGCTTCACGCCCGAGACAATGAGGGGGCTCATCCGCGGCGCTATCACCTCGGCCAAGATCTTCTTCGCCGCGGGCGCGCTGCGTGCCCACGTCCCGGTCGCGCAGGATCCTACCGTCGAAACCTGCTCGCCCGAGCGCCTGGAAGAGCTGGCTAAGACCTGTGCCGTCGTCCCCGGCAAGACCTCCATCTCCGCAGCCCACCTGCAGGGGGGCTGCGGCATGGGACGCAGCCCGCAGGACTCGGTCACCGATCCCAACGGCCGCGTCCATGGCCAGCCCTGGCTCTTCGTCGCCGACGCCAGCCTCTTCCCCAACTCGGTCGAGATCAATCCCTACTTGACCATCATGGCCCTCGCCGACCGCGTGGCCGAGACCATCCGCCAGGAGGCGGCCTCCCTGCTATGAAGATGACCGGCGGCGACATCGCCGTGCGCGCCCTGGAAGACGAAGGCATCGAGTTCACCTTCGGCATCCCCGGCACCCACAACATCGAGCTGTACGATTCCCTGGCCCGCTCCGCCCGTGTGCGCCCCCTGCTGGTCACCGACGAGCAGAGCGCCTCCTTCATGGCCGACGGCTACGCCCGCGCCTCCGGTAAGCTGGCCGCGGTGAACCTGGTGCCCGGCGCCGGCTTGACGCACGCCATGTCGGGCATCGCCGAAGCCTTCCTCGACGGCGTGCCCATGCTGGTGCTCTCCTGCGGCATCCGCCTGCACACCACCAAGGGCTACCAGTTGCACGACGTCGACCAGATGGCCATCGCCCGCCCCGTCACCAAGGCGCAGTTCCGTCCCGCGCAGGGGTCGGAGATCTACGCCGCCATCCGCCGCGCCTGCCGTCTCGCTCTCACGCCGCCCTTCGGCCCGGTGATGGTCGAGGTCCCCGTGGACCACTACCTCACCCGCCACGAGCCCGGCTTCGAGACCGCACCGGAAGCCTTGGCGCCGCTGCCCGCGCCTCGCCCCCAGCAGCTCGATCAACTGCGCGCGCTGCTGACGGCCAGCCGCCACCCGCTCCTCTATCTGGGCGCCGGCGCCGCCGCGGCCGGGCACGACCTGGTCGCGCTCGCCGAGTGCCTGGAAGCGCCCGTGACCACCAGCATCCAGGGCAAGAGCGTCTTCCCCGAGGATCACCCGCTGTGGCTGTGGTGCGGCTTCGGAGAGGCTGCGCCTCCCTTCGTGCAGAAGATCGTCTCCGGATGCGACCTCACGCTGGCCATCGGCTGCCGCTTTTCCGAGGTGGGCACCGCCGGCTACGGCGTCGAGCCCCGCGGCCCGCTGGTGCATGTGGACGTCGATCCTGCAGTGCTGAACAGGAACTTTCCCGCCGAGCTTCCCATCGTCTCCGACGCCGCCGCGTTCATCGCGGCCCTGCTGCCCTCGCTCCCGCCGCGCGGCCCCGACCCTGGCCTGCGCGAGTCCATCCGCGCCGGCCATGCCGAGGTGTGGGAAGGTTGGGCTACGCCGCAGGACGCCGGCCGCGTCTGGCCGCCGCTTCTGTTGAAGACGCTGCAAGCGGTGTTAGGCCCCGACGTCGTCTACTCCACCGACAGCGGCAACGGCACCTTCCTGGCCATGGAATGCCTGCGTCTCAAGAACCAGCGTTCTTTCCTGGCGCCCGTGGATTATTCCTGCATGGGCTATTCCCTGCCCGCAGCGCTGGGCGCGGCGCTGGCCTGCCCCGGCCGCCCCGTGGTCGCGCTGCCCGGCGACGGCGCCTTCCTCATGACCGGCCTGGAACTGCTGACCGCCGCCCAGAACCGGCTTCCGGTGATGGTTTTCGTGCTGCGCGACCGTGAGCTGGCGCAGATCGCGCAGTTCCAGCAGACCGTCCTCGATCGCAAGACCTGCAGCGAGCTGCCAGGCTACGACCTGGCCGCGCTCTGCCGCGGCGTGGGCGTCGAGTGCCTGGCGCTCGACAGCAACGCCCAGGTGGAGGGCGTGGTGCGCAAGGCGGAGGCGGTCGCGCAATCGAAGCGCCCGGTGGTAGTGGACGTCGCCATCGACTATTCCGAGAAGACCTACTTCACGCGCGGCGTGGTGAAGGTCATGGCCGCGCGCCTGCCGCTCGCCGACCGCGTGCGCTTCCTGGCCCGCGCCCTGGGCCGGAAGCTCACTTAGTCCGTCCCAGCCTCCTTGACCCTCGCCTCCTCTTTCGTGTAGTTAGAGGTCTTCAGGAGAATCGTATGCGAACCCTCACTGCCTTCCTGCTCAGCCTCTTTCTCTCGCTCGCCGCTTTCGCCCAGTCCGCCCAGCACGGCGTCCTGACACAGGACATGGACCGCAAGGCTGATCCCTGTACCAATTTCTTCGACTACGCCAACGGCGCCTGGCGCGCCCAGAACCCCATCCCCTCCTACATGGACCGCTGGAGCCGCCGCTGGCAGGCGGGCGAGAACAACAAGGAGCAGCTCAAGGACATCCTCGAGCCCATCGCGCAGAAGCAGGACTGGACCAAGGGCAGCGTCGATCAGCTCATCGGCGACTACTACGCCGCCTGCATGGACGAGAAGCGCGTGAACGAGCTCGGCTTGGCGCCCCTCAAACCGCTGCTCGCCGACGTCGATGCCATGAAAGGTCCCGCCGACGTGCAGCGCATGATCGAGCGCCTGCACGACCTGGGCGTGACCGCTCCCTTCGGACTTTACGGCGCTCAGGACAATCACAATCCCACGCAGGTGATCGCCGACGTGTACGCCAGCGGCCTGGGCCTTCCCGACCGCGACTACTACCTGAAGCCCGAGCAGCGCTTCCAGGACGCGCGTGCCAAGTACCGCGTCCACCTCGCCAACATGTTCAAGCTGGCGGGCTACAGCGAGGCCGACGCCCAGGCCGCCTCCGACACCGTCTTCAGGATGGAAACGGATCTGGCCAAGGCCTCGCTCGACAACGTCGCCCTGCGCGATCCCAAGGCCACCGACCACAAGACCAGCATCGCGGACCTGCAGAAGATGACCCCGCACTTCGACTGGACGGCGTACTTCGCGGCTACACACATCCCGCCCGAGGCCCTCAACGTCGATCAGCCCGCGTTCATGGCGGAAGTGGACCGCCAATTGCGCGAGACCCCGCTGGCCGACTGGAAGACCTATCTCAAGTGGCAGCTCCTGCACGCCGCCGCCGACTCGCTCTCCGCCCCCTTCGTCGAGGAGAGCTTCAACTTCTACGGCCGCTACCTCTCCGGCGCCACCGAGATGAAGCCTCGCTGGAAGCGCTGCGCCGAATCCGAAGACCAGTTGCTGGGCGAGGCGCTGGGGCAGGCGTATGTCAAGAAGTACTTCCCGCCCGAGGCCAAGAAGCGCACCCAGGAGATGGTGCAGAATTTGCTGCTGGCCATGAAGCAGACCATCCAGGGGCTGGAGTGGATGAGCCCGGAGACCAAGAAGAAGGCCCTGGAGAAACTAGCCACCTTCAACGTCAAGGTCGGCTATCCCGACAAGTGGAAGGACTACAGCCACGTCCCCATCTCGCGGGACTCCTACTTCGACGACGTAGTGGCCGCCAGCAGGTTCAACGTGGACGACGACCGCGCCCAAATCGGCAAGCCGGTGGACCGCGGCCGCTGGGGCATGACCCCGCCCACCTCCAACGCTTACTACAATGCCCAGCTCAACGAGATCGTCTTCCCCGCCGGCATCCTGCAGCCCCCCGCCTTCGATATGAACGCGGTCGACGCCGTCAACTACGGCTCCATCGGCGTGGTCATCGGCCACGAGATCAGCCACGGCTTCGACGATCAGGGTGCGCAGTTCGATGCCGTGGGCGCGCTCAACAACTGGTGGACCGCCGACGACCTCAAGCGCTTCCAGGCGCGCACCCAGTGCGTGGTCGACCAGTTCGACCACTACTTCATCGAGCCCGGCATCCATCACCAGGGCAAGCTGGTGCTGGGCGAGTCCATCGGCGACCTGGCCGGCGCCAAGATCGCTTATGTCGCCTTCCACCTGTCCTTGCAGGGCAAGCCGCCGGCGCCCACCCTCGACGGCTTCACCCCCGACCAGCAGTTCTTCATCGCCTGGGGCCAGTTCCGCGGCGACGCCGTCCGCCCGGAGTTCGCGCGCAGCATGGTCCAGGGCGACCCGCACCCGGTCGCCAAGTACCGCGTGATCGGCCCGCTGTCGAACATGCCGTGGTTCGCGAAGGC
>DASPRL010000186.1 GCA_035624475.1 Terriglobales bacterium | reverse complement strand
ATCGTGGAGGCCGCCCGATGACCACTGCCCACGCCAACCCGGTCGAAGCCTTTCTGCGCACCGAGCGCATGCCGCACATCTGGTGCCCGGGCTGCGGCATCGGCACCACCGTCAACAGCTTCACCCGCGCCCTGATCGACTCCCAAGTGGACCTGAAGAACCTGGCGCTGGTGTCGGGCATCGGCTGCACCGGGCGCGTGGCCGGTTACGTGAAGCTGGACTCCTTCCACACCACCCACGGGCGCGCCATCCCCTTCGCCACCGGGCTGAAGCTGGCCAATCCCAAGCTCGACGTGGTGGTGTACTCGGGCGACGGAGACCTGTTCGCCATCGGCGGGAACCACCTCATCCACGCTGCCCGCCGCAACATCGACCTCAAGGTGATCTGCGTCAACAACTTGATCTATGCCATGACCGGGGGACAGACGGCGCCCACCACCCCCGCCCACGTGGTCACCGCCACCGCTCCCTACGGCAGCTTCGACCCGGCCTTCAGCCTGCCCTACCTGGTGGAGGCCGCGGGCGCCGTCTACGTGGCCCGCTGGACCACCTTCCACGTGCGCCAGCTCGCCCGCTCCATCGGCGAGATGTTCCAGAAGAGAGGCTTCTGCTTCATCGAGGTGCTCTCGCCCTGCCCCACGCTCTACCAGCGGCGCAACCGGATGGGCGACGGCCTCGACACCATGAAGTTCTACAAGGAGCACAGCAAGACCAAGAACGGCTGTCCCACCAGCGAAGTGGCGCTGAGCAAGCAGGGGGAGATCATCGTGGGCAAGTTCGTGGACCGCGAGCGCCCCGACTACCGCGACCTGATGCGCGAGCAATTGGGGGCGGAACTGGGCCAGCGCTTCGTGGACCAGGCGGAGTTGGTATGCCAGTGACCGAGGTGCGCATCGCGGGATTCGGCGGGCAGGGCGTGATCCTCTCTGCCATCGTGATCGGCAAAGCCGCCTGCATCGTCGAGGGCGGCTACTCCACTATGACCCAGAGCTTCGGGCCGGAGGCCCGCGGCGGCGCCTGCAGCGCCCAGGTCATCCTCTCCGACCGGCCCGTGCTCTATCCCTACGTCACCCGCCCCGACATCCTGGTGGTCATGTCCCAGGAGGCCTACAACCGCTTCACCCCGGAGCTGAAAGAGAACGGCATGCTGGTGGTGGAGCAGGACCTGGTGCGGGTCTCCGACCTGCCCGCGGGGGTGCGCGTGCACAGCGTGCCCGCCACCCGCCTGGCCGAGGAACTGGGCAAGCGCATGGTGCTGAATGTCGTGATGGTGGGCTTTTTCGGCGCGGTGGCCGGGCTGCTGCGTCCCGAGGCGCTGCGCCAGGCGGTGGCCGACTCCGTTCCTCCCGCCTTCCGCGAACTCAACCTCAAGGCCTTCGACAAGGGTTTCGAGTACGGCGTCGCCTCCGCCCAGCGCGCCCGCCTGGAGACCGGCGAGGCAGAACACAACGTCGCCACCTTCGAAGGCGTGAGCTGATCCTCCCTGCATTGCCTGCGGTGATCGCTGATCAGTACCGGTGCGTCCCGGCCGGCGGCTGCGCCGGTTTGTGCGCGGCCCGCTGGAAGGGAAGGTGGTCGAAGCGGTAGCCCAGGATGAGCTTGGCGATCAGGTGGTCGGTGGAGCGGGTCACGCCCACGCCCAGCCCGAAGTTGATCTCCCACTTGGGCGAGAGGTTCAAGTCCACGCTGGGGAAGATCTGCTGCTCCTGCTCGTCGATGGGATCGAGATTGCCCACCGGCCCCAGCGCGCCGTAGTACTCCAGCCCCACCGCCACTTTCTTGGTCACGTCGTAGCTGACCTTGAAGTTGGGCGAGAACTCCCAGCCCAGGCCCACGTTCTCGCCGTGCAGGGAGCGGTCGAAGGTGGGATTGAAGGCCAGGTACCAGCGCCCCAGGGTGCGGTCCACGATGGGACGCAATTCCACCGTCCAGGTATCGGGGGAGAACTCGCGGCGCTGGTAGCCGATCTCGGTGGAGAGGCTCAACCCCACCGGCCAGTGCCACTTCTCCGGCACCCTCACCCGCGGCCGGATGTGGTCGCCTACCCACTGGTAGCCGTCGCCCGCGCGCCCCGAGGTGAAGATGTAGAAGCCGGTTTCGAACCAGTCGTTGAAGCCGTGGGTGATCTCGATGGTCTCGTGCAGAGCGTGATCGGTGGGCAGCAGGCCGTCGGAGACTTCCTTGCGCCCCTGGAAGGTGAAGTTGGTGTGGAACTCGAGCATGGTGGCGCCGGGCGCGACCGTGTCCGAGCCGTACACCTGGATCTCGTAGTTGTCCTGGGCGAGGGCGCGCTCCATCAGCAGGCAGAGGATTCCCAGGCATAGAAGGAACCCCGCGCTGAGCTTCGATCTCGCCATCGCCTATGCCTAGATTGCCCGCAGCCTCTCCGGGATTCGCGAATTCTCAGTTCTCGTAGCGGCGGAAGGCCAGCACGGCATTGAGCCCCCCGAAGGCGAAGGAGTTGGAAAGCGCCGCCTCCACCTGCGTCGCGCGCGCCTGGTTGGGGATCACGTCCAGATCGCACTCCGGGTCGGCAGCGGTGAAGTTGGCGGTGGGCGGCAGCACACCTTCGCGCAGCGCCATGACCGTGGCCACCGCCTCCAGCGCGCCCGCCGCTCCCAGCGCGTGCCCGTGCATGGACTTGGTGGAGCTGACCGCCAGCCGCCCCGCGTGCTCGCCGAAGACGGCGCGGATGGCGCGCGTCTCGGTAGGATCGTTGGCCGGCGTGCCGGTGCCGTGGGCGTTGATGTAGCCAACCTCCTCGGGGCGCAGCGCCGCGTCGCGCAGGGCTGCACGCATGGCCCTGGCCGGGCCTTCCACGCTGGGCTGGGTGATGTGGTGGGCGTCGGAGGACATGCCGAATCCCGCCAGCTCGGCGTAGATGCGGGCCCCGCGCGCCCGCGCCGCTTCCACCGGCTCCAGCACCAGCATGGCCGCGCCTTCCCCCAGAACCATGCCCTTGCGGTCCTTAGAGAAGGGCCGGCAGGTGTCGGGAGCAATCACCCGCATCGCCTCCCAGGCTTTGAGGAAGCCCATACTGAACGGCGCCTCGCACCCCCCGGAGATGGCCAGCTCCACCTGCCCGCTGCGCACCATCTGCAGGGCCAGTCCCAGGGCGTGGTTGGAGGAAGAACAGGCGGTGGAAAGGTTGAAGGCCGGGCCGGTGATGCCGAACTCCAGCGCCACCTGGCTGGCGCCCGCGTTGGACATGGTCCGCGGGATGGTCAAGGGATGCACGCGCGGCGAGCCGTTCTTGTAGAGCCCGACGAAGCCCTCATCCTGGGTGCACTGCCCGCCCACGCAGGAGCCGGTCACCACCGCCGCGCTCTCGCGCAGGGCAGGGGAGAGCGCCAGTCCGGAATCGCGCACCGCCTCGCGCGCTGCGATCACGGCGAACTGTGCGAAACGGTCGAGGAAGTCGGCCCGGTTGCCCTGGAAGTGTCGGGCGGGATCGTAGTCGCGGATCTCGGCGCCGTTCTGGAAGCGCAGTTGGCGGGTGTCGACCGCGGTGATGGGGCCGATGCCGGAGCGGCCGGCGCGCAGCGCGCTCCAGGTCTCCTCCAGATCGCTCCCCAGGGCGCAGAACGCGCCCAGCCCGGTGATGGCCACGCGCTGCTCGGCCACGGCTTACTCGGGCGCGGCCGCCGGCTGCGAGGGTGCTCCCGCGCCGGACGCCGCCTCCACCAGCTTACGCACCCCGTCCACCACCTCGCGCACCGAGCGGATGGAGCGCGCTTCTTCGTCGGAGATGTTGATGTTGAAAGCGCTCTCCACCTCGAAGAGCAGGTTCATGTTGTCGAGCGAATCCATGCCCAGCTCTTCGAAGCTCTTGTCCAGGGAAACCTGCTCCCGGGGGATGCGCTTGACGGCCGCGATCAAGGACATCACTTTCTCGGCGAGCGGATCGGAGTTGGCCGGCATGAAGGTGCGTTACCTCGTCCCGCAACCGTCTGTGCGGGGGCTTCGAGAGTAGCGCAAAAGGCCGCGCCGAGTCGAGACGCCTGCCTCAGGCGGCGTAATAGGCGGCGTTGCGAGCGATGAACTCCTTCTTGTCCTCGGGCACGTCATCCAGGGGGTGGATCGAGTCCGAGGTGCACGCCGGCACGCAGGCCCCGCAGTCGATGCACTCCTTGGGATCGACGTAGAGCTGGGTCTCGGCCTCGAACTTGGGCTCGTCCTTCTTGGGATGGATGCAGTCCACGGGGCAGACATCCACGCACAGCGCGTCCTTGATGCAGGTGTCGGTGATGACGTAAGCCATGATCGCTCTTCTCCACGGGCGGGCGGATCCCGTCCTCCTCCAGACTAGGCGAGACCCTCCCAAGGGGCGGTGACGTGCGTCACCATGCGCTGGTGACGGGATGCCGCGGCCCGGTTCTGCGGGAACCACTTGACCTGGGGGGCCGGACCTAGTTAGGGTTGCCATGCCGTGAAGACTCGGGGCAAGGGCGAACGCCGGTCGGCGGAGCGGCAGGTGCTCAAGCTGCCCGCCTTGGTGCGCCAAGGCGCCCGCCGCCGGCGCACCACCGCCACCGTCACCACCCAGGACATCAGTTCGGGCGGGGTCTTTTTCTTTGCCTCCGCCCAAGTGAAGAAAGGCGCAGAGATCGACCTGATCCTGGTGATGCCGCCCGGGGTCAAGCGCTTTGCGCGCCGCTGGGTGTGCTGCCAGGCCAAGGTGGTGCGGGTGACACGCCAGCGCCGCCGCTTCGGGGTCGCCGCCCGGATCAGCCGCTGCGCCGCCCTGGAGATCGCTGCCGCCGCCCGCTGAGCCTTGCCTTGGGGCCCCTCCCTTCGCGTCTCCCGCGAGCGCCGCGGCCGGCCTATAATCTGGGGTTCGCCCGACCTGGAGGCCGGCATGAGCGCTGTCGTCCTGAAGATCAACGGCGAGGAGCGGCGCCTGGAAGCTCCGCCCGAAGAGAGCCTGCTCTCGGTGCTGCGCAACCGCCTGCAATTGACCGGCACCAAGTACGGTTGCGGCGAAGGGCAGTGCGGCGCCTGCACCGTGCTGCTCGACGGCCGGCCGGTGCGCTCCTGCCGTACCCCGGTCTCGGCGGCGGTGGGAAGGAAGATCATCACCATCGAAGGCCTGGCCCAGGACGGCCGCCTGCATCCCGTGCAGCAAGCCTTCCTCGAGCAGGAAGCCTTCCAATGTGCCTACTGCACCTCCGGCATGATCGTGTCCGCGGCCGGCCTGCTGAGCGCCAACCCCCATCCCAGCGCCGAAGAGATCGTGCGCTTCATGAACGGCAACATCTGCCGCTGCGGGACCTACACGCGCATCCTGGCGGCCGTCCAGCAGGCCGCCCAAGCCATGGGGAAGAGGTGAGGCCATGAGCGAGCCCAAGGATCGCGAAGCCTTCGAAGTCGCGCAGCACGAAACTCAGGGCGCGCTGCACTGGTTCGACCTGGACCGCCGCGGCTTTCTGAAGGTGCTGGGCGGCGGCGTGCTGGTCGGGCTCTCGGCGAAGGAATTGCTAGGGCAGGAGTCCGGCCGCGTGCGCGGCGGGCGCGAACTGCCCCAGGACATCGCCTCCTGGCTGCACATCGCCGAGGATGGCCGCGTCACCGTCTTCACCGGCAAGGTGGAGATGGGGCAGAACATCCGCACCTCGCTGGCCCAGCAGGTGGCGGAAGAGCTGCACGTCGCCGTGGGCGCCATCACCATGGTCATGGGCGACACCGACCTGACTCCCTTCGACATGGGCACCTTCGGCAGCCGCACCACGCCCACCATGGCCCCGCAGTTGCGCGCCATGGCGGCCGCCGCGCGCGAGATGCTCCTCGACCTGGCGGCGGAGCGCTGGAAGGCGGAGCGCGCCGCGCTGGCCGCCCGCGACGGCAAGATCATCGGACTGCAGCCCGGCCAGTCCGCGACCTACGGCGAACTGACCAAGGGCCAGAAGCTGGTGCGCGTGGTCTCCGCCGTGCCCAACCTCACCCCCGCCGCGCAGTGGACCATCGCCGGCACGTCCGTCCCCAAGGTGGATGGGCGCAAGTTCGTCACCGGCGCGAACCAGTATCCCTCCGACATCAGCCGCCCCGGCATGCTCCACGGCAAGGTGCTGCGCCCCGCCGGCTTCC
>DASPRL010000185.1 GCA_035624475.1 Terriglobales bacterium | reverse complement strand
TCTACTCCGATCCCCGCGACGACGGCTACTTCGCCGGCGACGTCTTTCCCGAAGGCCCCATGCGTCCGCGCGAAGGGGTGCAGCGCGGCAGCGTGATGGATTTCCCCTCCTCCTATCCCGGCAACCCGGTGGGCGGCCCCGACGGCGACCAGCACCTGGCGGTGAAGGACGCGCCCAGCATCACCAAGATCCCGGTGCTGCCGCTCTCTTACGGCGACGCGCAGCCGCTGCTGGCGGCGCTGCGGGGCCCGCTGGCGCCGCGGGAGTGGCGCGGCGCTCTGCCCATCACCTACCACGTCGGTCCCGGCCCCGCCAAGGTCCACCTCCGGGTCATGTCCAACTGGGAGATGAAGAAGGTGTACGACGTGATCGCCCGCATCCCGGGAGCGGTCGAGCCCGAGCAGTGGGTCGTGCGCGGCAATCACCACGACGCCTGGGTGAACGGCGCCGAGGATCCGGTCTCCGGGCAGGTGGCGCTGCTGGAGGAGGCGCGCGCGCTCGGCCAACTGCTGAAGCAGGGCTGGAAGCCGCGGCGCACCATCCTGTACTGCGCCTGGGACGGGGAAGAGCCCATGCTGCTGGGCTCCACCGCGTGGGGCGAGGCCCACGCCGACGAGCTGCGCCACAAGGCCGTCGCCTACCTCAACTCCGACACCAACGGCCGCGGCTATTTGTTTTTCTCCGGCTCGCACATCCTGGAGCACTTCCTCAACGCAGTGGCGCGCGACATCCCCGACCCGGAGAGCGGGCTCTCGGTGTGGAAGCGCCACCAGCTCCACGATATCGCCGAGGCCCGGAGCGCCGAGGAGCGCCAGGAACTGCGCCAGCGTCCCGACCTGCGCCTGGCCGCGCTGGGCTCGGGCACCGACTACACCGTCTTCCTCGACCACCTGGGCGTGCCCGCGCTCAACCTGGGTTACGGCGGTGAGGACCCGGGCGGCATCTACCACTCCATCTACGACGACTTCTACTGGTACTCGCACTTTTCCGACACCGACTTCGTGTATGGGCGGGCGCTGGCGCAGACCGCAGGCACGGCCGTGCTCCGCCTGGCCGACGCCGAGGTCCTGCCCTATGAGTTCACCGACCTGGCCGATACTGTGCATGTCTACCTGAAGCAGCTCCAGGAGCTGCTGAAGCAGCAACAGGAGGAGGTGCGGGAGCGCGACCGGGAGTTGGACGAAGGCGTCTTCCGCGCCGCCATGGACCCGCGCCGCCCCACGGTGGCGCCGGCGCGCGAGGAGGTGCCGCCGCACCTCGACTTTGCGCCCCTGGAGAACGCCGCCGACGCGCTCACGCGCAGCGCCGCGCGCTACCAGAAGGCGCTGGCGCAGGCGCGCGAGCGCGCGGGCGCAGCCCTGCCCGCCGCGTCGCTGGAGGCGCTCAACGCCACCCTGCTGGAGAGCGAGCGCAAGCTCACCGATCCCGCGGGCCTGCCCCGGCGTCCCTGGTACCAGCACATGCTGTACGCGCCCGGCGTCTATACCGGCTACGACGTGAAGACGGTGCCGGGGGTGCGCGAGGCCATCGAGCAGAAGCGCTGGGCTGAGGCCGACAGCGAGATCCTGCGGGTGGCCAAGGTGCTGGAGAACGAGGCCGCGCTCCTCGATTCCGCCACTGCCGAGCTGGAGGCGCTGGGGAAGTGAGCCGCTGCGATACAATGCCGCGCGTGCCCAGAGCCCGCAGCCTGCTGCTCGCCGCCGCCGCCGTCTTCCTGGCGCTGGGCGCCGCCCGCGCCCAGACCTGGGAGCAGGCGGTGAATCCCGCCGCCGTCTATTCGGCCGACGGCAAGCCGCTCTCCCCGCGCGTGGTGCACTACACCATCGAGGCCAAGTACAACGAGAAGGCCCACACCCTCGACGCCACCGAGACCCTGGTCTATCGCAATCTCACCGGCCAGCCCCTCGACACCTTCCCCTTTCACATGTACCTGAACGGTTTCCAGCCGGAGTCCACCTGGGCGCAAGAGGGTCACCGGGACTTTCCCACCCTGGAGTGGAGCGAGAAGAACCGCGGCGCCGTCAACATCCAGCAAATGACGGTGGAGGGCATGGGCGACCTCACCGGGCAGTTGCAGTTCATCCATCCCGACGACGACAACGCCGGCGACCGCAGCGTGGTCGAGGTGAAGCTGCCCAAGCCGGTGCCGCCGGGGGCGTCGGTCACCTTTCACATCAAGTTCTACGACGTCTTTCCCGAGGTGGTGGCGCGCACCGGCTACATGCACGACTTCATCATGGGTGCGCAGTGGTTTCCCAAGGTGGGGGTGTGGTGGCACGGCGGCTGGAACTGCCACCAGTTCCACCTGAACACCGAGTTCTTCGCCGACTTCGGGGTGTACGACGTGAAGCTGACGCTGCCGCGCCGTTACGTCACCGGGGCCAGCGGCATCGAGGTCGGCAGCCAGGACAATCCCGACGGCACCCGCACCGTGACCTGGCACGGGGAGGACATCCACGACTTCGCCTGGACCGCCTCGCCGCGCTTCGTGGTCGCCGAGGGCACCTTCCCCGGCAGCGCCGGCCCGGTGAAGATGCGCGCCCTGGTGCTGCGCCCGCACGCCGCGCAGGCGCAGCGCTATCTCACCGCCCTGCGCCAGGCCATGTACTACTTCGATCACTGGTTCGGCCCCTATCCCTACAAGCAGATCACGCTGGTGGACCCCGATCCCGACTCCCGCGCCGGCGGCATGGAGTACCCCACGCTGTTCACCGCCGACACCAACTGGTGGATGCCCCGCGGCCTGCTCGCGCCCGAGGTGGTGGTGGTGCACGAGTACGGCCACCAGTACTGGTACGGCATGGTGGCCACCAACGAATTCGAGGAGGCGTGGCTGGACGAGGGCATCAACCAGTACAGCGAGACCAGCATCATGGACGAGCTCTACGGCCCCGACCGCTCGCTGCTCGATCTTTGGGGCGCCACCGCCGGCGACACCGAACTCTTCGCCCACACCTTTTACGTGCGCTCGCCCGACACCGATCCCATCACCCGCAAGGCCTACGAGTTCATGAACAACGGCGCCTACGGGAACGTCACCTACGGCAAGACCGCCAGCGTGCTGCACACCCTGGACGGCATGGTGGGCAAGGAGACGATGCGCCGCGCCCTGCACACCTACTTCCTGCGCTACCGCTTCACCCATCCCACCGGGGAGGATTTCCTGAAGACGGTGGAAGAGGTCTCCGGGCGCAAGGACCTGCGCCCCTTCTTCGACCAGGCCGTCTACGGCACCCAGGTACTGGACTACGAGGTCCTGAGCGTGACCTCCGAACCGGTGAACTGGTGGAAGCCGGAGCGCGACAGCGGGGCCGTCTTCCGCAGCCAGGTGCTGGTCCACCGCAGGGGTGATTTCATCTTCCCGGTCACGGTGGAAGTGCGCTTCGACGACGGGCAGGTGGTGCGCGAGAACTGGGACGGCAAAGACCGCTGGGTGCGCTACACCTACGACAAGAAGGCCAAGGTGGTCTCGGCCGAGGTGGACCCCGACCACCTCATCTATCTCGACCGCGACCTGTTCAACAACAGCCGCACCGCCAAGCCCGACACCACCGCGGCGCGCAAACTGCACAACTACTGGCTCTTCTTCAACCAGTGGATGGCGCAGATCGTGTCGTGGCTGATCTAGGAGAAGAGGAGAATGGCGAGCGGCGGAGGATACATCGGACGCGGCGCGGGGCTGGCCCGGCGCGACTGGCCCGGCCTGGCCTGGCTCTATCTGTCGAACCTGGTGCTGGCGGCGCTGGCCAGCACCGCCCTCTCCGCCGAGTTCGGCAGCGTGCTCAACACCAGTCTGGAGGCGCAGCGGCTGGCCCACGGCTTTGACTTGGCCGTCTTCCTCGACCTGCTGCTGCGGCCGGAGGTCACGCCCCGCCTCCTGGCTCCCGCCTCCCTCTCCTTCGCCATCGCCTTCGGACTGGTCACGTTGTTCCTCACCCCGGGCATCGTGCAGGGCTTCCTCTCCGAGGAGCATCCGCGCAGGGGCGCCTTCTTTCAGGCGTGCGGCCACTGGTTCTGGCGCTTCTTCTGGTTCGCCGTGCTGACCCTGCCGGTCTTCGGCATCGTGCTGGGCGTGCTCAGCCTCGCGCGCGACGCCCTGCTGAGCTGGGCGGAGAAGTCGCCGGAGCCGCGCCTCTATTTCTACGTGGGCCTGGGCACGCTGCTGGTGATGTGGGTGGCCGCGGTCGTCTTGCGCCTGTGGTTCGACCTGACGCAGTTCGCGCTGGTGCACAGCGGCAGGTTCTGGCGCTCCATCGCGACCGGCTTCCGCCTGCTGCGCCGGGGCTGTTTCCGTCTCTTCTGGATCTACTTTTCCATCTCGCTGGTGGGCTGGCTGGGCCTGGCGGCCGGCCTGTGGCTGTGGGTGAAGCTGCCGCCGGAGCGCGTGGGGCTGGCCTTCCTGCTGGGACAGGCCATCCTCATCCTCTGGCTGGGGACGCGCTACTGGCAGCGTGCCGCCGAGGCGTTGTGGTTCCGCGAGCACGCGCCCGCCCTGGAGCCCGCTGTGGCGGCCCCGCCGGCGCCGGTGGCCGCGGCGGCCGCGAGCCCTGAGGCGCCGCTTCCCGTTTAGGAATCCCTACCTTTTGGGCAGAACCGCAGCCTGCGGATCGGGCGTAGAATGTCTGCCACTCGCTGTCCGGCGGTGCTCACTCTTGCGCGCGCTGCCCGCTGTCCGGCCACGGGATCACATGCTGTGAGGGCCCCATGCCTGCAGTCGGAACCAGACGCGTCCTTCTTCTCACCCTTGCCTCGCTTCTCCCCGCCAGCCGTGCGCCCCTGGTGGCGCAGACCGCCGCGCCGCCAGCTTCCGCGCCGACCTGCTCGGTGCCTGCGGGCGACATCCTGCGCGTCATGCTCGCGGGACCGGTGAACGTCGCCAAGCTGCAGCCGGGAACGCGCCTGGAGGGCGAAGTCATGCGCCCGGTCTACGTGGTCGACCGGGAAGCCATCCCCGCCGGCGCCCGCGTCGAGGTCATCGTCGAGAAGGTGGAGAAAGAGAAGGTGGGCGGCGGGAAGCAGGGCTTCTTCGAGCACCTGGGCAGTCTCACCTCCCCGGCCAAGTACGGCTACCGCATCGACTTCCGCTCCGCCACTTTCACTCCGCCCAACGGCGCGCCCATTCCCATCCAGATCTCGTACGTGCAGGCCGGGGAGGTGGTGCGCCTGCACACCAGGGGCGAGGAGGTGCAGGTGGGCGGCGACAGCGCCAAGCAGATGGCGGGCATGCTGCCGGGGGTGGGCCGGGTCGAGAGCATCCAGAAAGGACACAAGCAGTGGGAGCAGTACCGGCATCCGGTGCTGGCGGTGCAACTGGAGCGGGCGGTGGAAGTCCCGGCAGCCGCCGGCGGCGCGGCGACGGCCATCGCCGCTCTCGCCGGCCCCATCACTCTGCCCCCGGGAACACACGCGCGCCTGCTGCTGCTCAGCGATCTGAGTGCCAGCGGCAGCCACCAGGGGGACACCTTCCAGGCCCGCCTGCTGGAGCCGGTGCGCACCCAGGAAGGCGTGCTGGTGCTGCCCGAAGGCAGCGTCTTCGACGGCCACATCTCGAAACTGGTGCCGCCGCGGCGCCTCAGCCGTGCCGGTTCCCTCCACCTCGCCTTCGACAAGATCACGCTGCGCGAGGGCGAGGAGCAGAAGGTGGTGACCGACAAGCTCGCCGCCTCCCTCGCCGCCACCGAGATGGACAATCAGTCCAAGGTCAAGATGGACGAGGAAGGCACGCTGCACGGCGCCAACCGCACCAAGAAGCAGTTCATGGAAGACCTGGGGCTGGGCCTGGGGATGCAGCAGGTGGTGGATGAGGCTGCGGAGATGGCC
>DASPRL010000184.1 GCA_035624475.1 Terriglobales bacterium | reverse complement strand
AGGTGGTTCCCAGCTTCTCGTTCAGCACCATCGACAGCCCGGTCCACCCCCACTCCGGCCACAGCCTGTACCTCGGGGGAGAGATCGCGGGGCTGGGCGGCAACGTGCGCGACATCCGCCCCGTGGTGGAATACAAGCGCTTCATCCCCATGAAGGGCCTGCACCCCTCGCGGGAGGGCGCCCAGACCCTCGGCTTCCGCCTCCAGGGCACGTTCCTGACCGGCTGGGGCGGCTTGGTGGCTCCTCCCTTCGAGCGCATCTACCTGGGCGGGGACACCGACCTGCGCGGCTTCGACACACGCTCGCTCTCACCGGTGACCTACCTGACCCAGGTGGTGGCCGTCCCCCTGCTGAATCCCGACGGCACCCCCGTGCTGATCGATCCCTCCAATCCCCGCCGCGGCACCGTCACCATTCCCCTGCCCGCGCATGTGATCTCGTTTCCCGGCGGCGACACCAGCTTTGTCGGCAACGTGGAGTACCGCATTCCCATCGTGGGCCCCGTGACCCTGGCGGCCTTCGCCGATTTCGGCATGGTCTTCGTCACCCGGACCTCCCAGCTCCGCCTGGCCAACCAAGCGGTCAGCACTCTGAACACCACCGGGTTCGGCTGCACCGGCCAGGTCTTCAATCCGACCCCGTCTCCGGGGACCTTCTCCTGCACCGGCACGCAGAACTTCGTCTTCTCTTCCGACCTGAGCCTGGTGCCGGGCACCAACTACGTGCCCCGGCTCTCCACCGGGCTGGAACTGCAGGTGCTGATGCCGGTGGTGAATGCCCCCCTGCGCGTCTATTACGCCTACAATCCGCTGATCATGGACACCTCCTCGGCCACGCCCAACACCTGCGTCACTCCCGGTGGCGGGAGCGCGCCCTGCATCAGCCGCAGCATGTTCCCCCCAGGCGGCGCCGGCGACTTCACCTATCAGAATGCGCTGCGGGCTTTTGTCCCCTTGTATCGCCTGCAGGAACCGAGAAAGACCTTCCGGTTCACGGTGGCCACCACTTTCTAGGGACAGGCGGGCCGTCGGGTTTGACGCTGGCCGCGCCCGACCCTTATAATCGCTGCATTCGCAAACTCACATTTCAGGTTTGCAGGCAGACCTCGGATCCCGCGGCGCGGCCCGCGAAGGCCGCCGAACGACACCCTGCCCGCCCCCGGAAAAAGTTTGGAGATCTCTCAGAGGAATTCTTAAGGAGTTCAATCACCCCATGAAGAGCAAGGTCGTAATCCTGGTTGTCACCCTGACGATGGCATCGCTGGCGGTGTGGGCGCAGAGCCCCGCTCCCGCGGTCAGCACCTCCGTGGCTCCGCCCACCAAGCTGGGCGTCATTCAAATGCAGCAGGTCATCCTGGCAAGCAACGAGGGCCAGCGCGACTTTGGCGCCCTGCAGAAGAAGTTTGAACCCAAGCAGGTGGAGTTGAGCAACGCCAAGAAGGAGCTGGACGATCTGCAGAAGCAGCTCAGCACCCAGGGGAACACGCTCAACGACGAGGCCCGCAGCACCCTGGTCAACAACATCCAGGCCAAACAGAAGACCTACCAGCGCAACCTCGATGATGCCCAGCAGGACTACCAGAACCAGTTGCAGGAGCTCATCAACCGCATCGGCGAGAAGATGTACAAGGTG
This sequence comes from Terriglobales bacterium, assembly GCA_035624475.1. Classification (NCBI taxonomy): domain Bacteria; kingdom Pseudomonadati; phylum Acidobacteriota; class Terriglobia; order Terriglobales; species Terriglobales bacterium. The sequence continues at coordinate 3,033 of DASPRL010000184.1, read as the reverse complement.
CTCTCTACCTATGCCGAGAACAATGGCTACGCGGTGATCTTCGACATCTCCAATCCGCAGACCAGCGCCGTGCTCTGGGCCGGTCCTACGGTGGACGTGAGCAAAGCCATCCTCGACGCCTACAACGCGCAGTCGGGTGTAGCGGCGCCGCCCAAGGCGCCTCCGTCGGCCCCCAGTGCCACCAAGCCGACCACGCCTCCCCCGACTCGCAAGCCGCAGTAAGGCATCGGGGATCCATCCCGCTTTCCCAGGCCGCCGCTTTGGCGGCCTTTCTTTTTCCCCTTAGCCGGCGTTTTCCCGCTCCCTCTCACTCGCCGCTGGTGTCTATAGACACCGGTTGGGGATCGAGGGAGGCACACCATGTTCGAACAGAGCATCCTCGCATCCTCGTCCCACGGGAACAGCCGCCGCGGCTGGGCCACCCTGGCCTCGTCGGGTCTGCAGGTCCTGCTGCTGGGCTCACTGATCCTGGTGCCCGTCCTGCGCCCCGACGCGTTGCCCCTGCGCTTTCCCACCGCCCTGACCGGACTGCCGCAACCCTATCAGCCCGGCGCCCGCCACCGCGGAAGCGCGCGCCCGGGCTCGGGCGCGCGAAGCAACACGACCCCCAGCGTGTTCGCGGAACCGCGCGTGATTCCCACGGAGATCTACACCGGACCCGATCTACGGCAGCTTTCAAGAGACACCGGGCCGAGCGCTGCACCCGATCTCGGTCCGGGTTGTCCCGGCTGCCCGCAGGACACTACGCCCGGGATGAGCGCGGTCTTCCATCCCGCGCCGGTCATCCCTCGCCCCGCGGCGCCAAGGTCAGTCGCAGTCTCCAGCGGCGTGATCGAGGGTTACCTGGTGCAGCAGGTGCAGCCCGTCTATCCGCAGATCGCCAAGCTGGCGGGTGTCCAGGGAGACGTGATCTTGCAGGCCGTGATCGGGAATGACGGCACCATCCAGCAGCTCCACGCCGTCAGCGGCCATCCCTGGCTGATCCCTCCCGCCCTGGATGCGGTGCGGCAATGGCGCTATCGCCCCTACCGCCTCAATGGCCGACCGGTCGAGGTGGAGACCCAGATCACGGTGCGCTTCTTGCTTGCCGGTCGCTGAGCACTGCCCTGGAGTTCCGGTTCGGGGCCGGCGGCGGCGGGTTCGCTCGTCCGCTCCGGCCTCACCGCCCCTGCCACTGTGGAAAGCTTGTGCGAAACCGAGGTGCGGAATTCCTCCACGCTCGGGTTTTCAGCTACTTAGGCCCTCAAAAAACCTCGGGGCATGCACTTGACTGGATTGAAAACAAAAGACTTACAGTCTAGGTCCAAGGCGCACCGAGAGGGGACCCTGGCGCCTGTCTGTCCCCGCGCGCCTATGAGTTTTGCACATGGAATGCAGCGGAAGGAGGGTCCGCTGCCGTGGCGGAATCAGCTCTCCTCCCCCACCCGCAGCACCGCCAGGAAGGCTTCCTGGGGGATGTCCACGCGCCCGATGCGCTTCATGCGCTTCTTGCCTTCCTTCTGTTTTTCCAGCAGCTTGCGCTTGCGGGTGATGTCGCCGCCGTAGCACTTGGCCAGCACGTTCTTGCGCATGGCGGCCACGGTCTCGCGGGCGATCACCTTGCCCCCGATGGCCGCCTGGATGGCCACCTCGAATTGCTGCCGTGGGATGAGTTCCCGCATCTTGGAGGCCAGCACCCGCCCGCGCTCGTAGGCGGCGTCCTTGTGCACGATCAGGGAGAGCGCGTCCACCGGATCGCCCGCCACCAGGATGTCGAGCTTGACCATGGGCGACTCCCAGGTCCCCGAGAGGTGGTAGTCGAGCGAAGCGTAGCCGCGCGAGATGGACTTCAGCCGGTCGTAGAAATCCAGCACGATCTCGTTGAGCGGCAGCTCGTAGGTGAGCATCACGCGCGACGAGCTGACGTACTCGAAACCTTTCTGCCGCCCCCGCTTCTCCTCCACCAGCTTCAGGATGCCGCCCACGTACTCTTCCGCGGTGAGGATGGTGGCGGTGATCACCGGCTCTTCCACCTTCTTGATCTCGCTGGGCGAGGGCCACTTGGAAGGGTTGTCTACCTCGATCGCGCTGCCGTCGGTGCGCGTGATCTTGAAGCGCACGCCCGGGGCGGTGGTGATCAATTCCAGCCCATACTCGCGCTCCAGCCGCTCCTGGATGATCTCCATGTGAAGCAGTCCCAGGAAGCCGCAGCGGAAGCCGAAGCCCAGCGCCGCCGAGCTCTCGGGCTCGAAGAAGAACGAGGAATCGTTGAGGCGCAGCTTTTCCAGGGCCTCGCGCAGAGCGGTGTGCTCGTGCGCGTCCACGGTATAGAGCCCGGCGAAGACCATGGGCTTGATGTCCTGGAAGCCGGGCAGGGGCTCGATGGCGGGGCGCGCGTCGTCGGTGATGGTGTCGCCGATCTTGCTGTCGCTCACGTTCTTGATGTTGGCGATGAGGAAGCCGACCTCGCCCGCCGAGAGCTGTTCCACCTCCACCGGCTTGGGCGTGAGCACGCCCAGGGTCTCGACCTCGTGCACGCGCCCGTTCGACCACAGCCGGATCTTCTGTCCCTTGCGCAGCGTCCCCTGGAAGACGCGCGTCAGCACCACCACGCCGCGGTAGGGATCGAACCAGGAATCGAAGATCAGTGCCTGCAAGGGGACGTGGGCGGCGCCGCGCGGCGGCGGCACCTTCTTGACCACCGCTTCCAGCACCTCGGGCACGCCCTCCCCGGTCTTGGCGCTGACCAGCAGCGCCTGGCTCGCGTCCAGCCCGATGGCCTGCTCGATCATCTCCTTGGCCCGCCCCACATCGGCGCTGGGCAGGTCGATCTTGTTGATCACCGGGATGATCTCCAGACCGTTGTTGATGGCCAGGTAGGCGTTGGCCAGGGTCTGCGCCTCCACTCCCTGGGAAGCGTCCACCAGCAGCAGCGCGCCCTCGCAGGAGGCCAGCGAGCGTGAGACCTCGTAGGTGAAATCCACGTGCCCGGGGGTGTCGATGAGGTTGAGCTGATAGGTCCGGCCGTCGCGCGCGGTGTAGTTCATGCGCACG
>DASPRL010000183.1 GCA_035624475.1 Terriglobales bacterium | reverse complement strand
ACCGCGGAGCTGAAGAAATAGTTTCTCGTTTCTAGTTTCTAGTTTCTAGAGAGCAGCGATGGCGCTCGCGATCTCTCCCGACGGGCAGTGGCTGGCTTACCAGTCTGACGAGTCGGGGCGGTCGGAGGTCTTCGTGCAGTCCATGAGCGACCCCGGGGTGCGGGAGCAGATCTCGCGCGACGGCGGGGTGCAGCCGCGCTGGGCGCCCTCGGGCAAGGAGCTGCTGTACATCTCCCAGGACTGGGTGGTGTCGGTGCCCATGGGTCCAGGGCCGGGGCTGCATCCCGGCCAGCCGGTGAAGCTGTTCCAGGACAAGGCGCAGTGGTCGGGTTACGACGTGGCCCGGGACGGGCGGCTGATCGTTGCCCGCGACGTGGAGCAGGCGGGCGCGACCCGCATCAACCTCGTGCTGAACTGGTTCGATGAGCTGCGGAAGAAGACGGGGAAGTGAAGCGCAGTTTCTAGTTTCTCGTTCCTGGTTTCTGTTTCTAGAGGCAGGACGGCAAGGGACGGGCCACGGCCCGTCCCTTGATTTCTTGCGGGGTCACTTCTTCTCGTCCATACCGCCGGACTTGGGGGCGGACGCAGCGCCACACTTCATGCCGCCGGCGCCGCCGCAGCAGCAGCCGCCCTTCATGCCCCCTTGCATCCCGGCCGTGCCACCCTGGCCCATCTGGGCGCAGCAAGGACAGCCGGCCATGCCGGCGCCCATGCCACCGTGCATGCGGCCGCCACCCATCATGCCGGGGCCGCCCATGCCGCCGCCCATCATGCCGGGACCGCCCATCATGCCCGGGCCCATGTGCTCCATCATCATCGCCATGTGGTCGACCAGGGTCTGCCACATCTGGATATCGAGCTGGGCCTGCTGCTGGGCGGCGGGATCGGTGATCTTGGGCAGGTTGTCCTTCATCTGCTGCAGCGTGGCCTGGGCCTTGTCGACCTGCTCCTTCATGGCCTGCATGTGCTGCTGCATCTGCTCCTGCATCTGCTTGCGGCGGGCGGCGCGCTGCTCCGGGGTCATGGCCGACCGGGGCTTGGTGGCCTGGGCGCCCGAGGCCGGGGGCGTGGCGGTCTGGCCGTTCTGTTGGGCAAAGGCCAGCGAAGCCACGAACAGCAGCAGCGCAAGGACAAGGGCTTTGGTCTTCATGATGGAGTTCCTCCTGGGTAGAAGGAAAGTATACGCCCTTGGATTGTCATCCTGAGGAAGCCCGACTGGCCTGGAGCGGAGCGACCGGGAAAGGGAGGGCGCCCGAAGGACCCCTATAGCCAAGACCAACCCGAAAAACGCCTGTGTGCACTTCTAAAAAAACGGAAGGGTATAGGGGTCCTTCGACTCGCGATGCCCTGCGGGCGAGCCGCAGGACATCGCTCGCTCAGGATGACAAATCAAGAGGGAGTGCGTGAGCTATAATCACCGACCTTGCAAACCGTTTTCAGGCTCAGGAGGCCAGAGATGAAGCTGCGAGGATGGCGGGTATTGGGGTTGCTGGTGGCATTGCTGGCGCTGGCGGCGCTGGCGGGGGCGCAAGCGGCGCCCAAAACGGTGGTGGTGCACGCGGGCAAGCTGTTGGACGTGCGCACGGGGCAGACGCTGACGCGCCAGGCCATCGTGATCCAGGGGGAGCGCATCGTGAGCGTGGGACCGGAGGCGCAGGCCAAGGTGCCGGCGGGCGCGACCGTGATCGAGCTGCCCAACGCCACCGTCCTGCCGGGGCTGATCGATGCCCACACCCACCTGACCTTTGATCCGGTCTTCGGCTACGAGATGCTGGGCATCAGCATCCCGCGGGAGGCGCTGACCGGGGCCAAGAACGCGCGCCTGACGCTGGAGGCGGGCTTCACCACGGTGCGCAACGTGGGAGCGCGCGGCTATACCGACATCGCGCTGCGCGACGCCATCAACGCCGGCGACGTTCCCGGGCCGCGCATGGACGCCAGCGGCCCGGCGCTCTCCATCACCGGCGGCCACTGCGACAACGACCTGCTGCCCTACGAGTATCACGCCACCTCCGACGGCGCCGCCGACGGGGTGGAGGCGGTGCAGCACAAGGTGCGCGAGATCATCAAGTACGGCGCCGACGTCATCAAGGTGTGCGCCACCGGCGGCGTGCTCTCCAAGGGCGACGATCCCCAGGCCTCGCAGTACACCCTGGAGGAGATGAAGGCCATCGTGGCCGACGCTCACCGCCTGGGGCGCAAGGTGGCGGCGCACGCCCACGGCGCCCAGGGCATCCTGTGGGCCACCGAGGCGGGGGTGGACTCCATCGAGCACGGCTCCTACATCGACGACGCCGGCATCGCCGCCATGAAGGAGCACGGCACCTACCTGGTGCCCACGCAGTACCTGGCCGACTGGATCATGGAGAACCAGGACAAGATCCACATGCTGCCCTCGTCCCGGCAGAAGATGAAGGACGTGACCGCGGTCTCGCGCCAGAACCTGTCCCGGGCGATGGCGGCGGGAGTGAAGATCGCGCTGGGCACCGACGCCGCCGTCTATCCCCACGGCCTGAACGCGCACGAGTTCGCGGTCTACGTGAAGATGGGGATGACGCCGCTGGCCGCCATCCAGGCGGGCACCACCAACGCCGCCGATCTGCTGGGGTGGAGCGACCGGGTGGGCACGCTGGAGCCCGGCCACTACGCCGACCTGATCGCGGTGGACGGCGACCCGCTCCAGGACATCACCACGCTCCAGCGCGTGAAGTTCGTGATGAAGGGCGGGGCGGTGGTGAAGGACGAGTACCACCGGCGGTAGGGTGAATCGACGATTGCGTCATGGACGATTGACGATTCGTGGTACGGGCTGCTTTTCGATCGCCCATGACGCAATCACTCCATCCTCAATGAGAAAGGCCGGCTGGGAAGCCGGCCTTTTCTGTGCCTAGGGAAAATGACCCGGAGCCGATAACGAGATCCTTCGCCCAACCCACGGGCTCAGGATGGCGCCTGCGGGCTCCCGCTCACCGCTTCGCGGTTCGCTCACGCCCGCACAACGGCGTCATTTCTTGGGGGCGATCATGTCCCGGACGGCCTTGGCGACGCGGAACTTGCACACGGTCTTGGCCGGGATCTTGATGGGTTCGCCGGTCTGGGGATTGCGGCCGATGCGGGCCTTGCGGTTGGATTTCACCAGGCGGCCCAGGCCGGGAAGCACGAACATCCCCGACTTCTTGGTCTCTTTGATGGCCAGGTCGGCCAGGTTCTCCAGGAAGGCGGCGGCGGTCTTGTTGCTGGTCTCCAGTTTCTCGGCCAGGTGACGGACGACTTGGGTCTTGGTCATTCCCGATGCCATGAATCCTCCTTGTCAGTTTGTACTAAGAGAGCTTCTCCGACCCGGCCATCTTAAACCATCGCACCGCGGAACAAAAGCGTCTTGACCGCTTTTTATGCGGGTTTTTCCACAGCAGGCCCCGGCGGCAGGGCTCAGGAGTCAGCCCATCCCGCTGTGACCTTTGTGTCCTTCGTGTGACCTTTGTGTTCTTTGTGGTGGGCTGTTGAAACCTTTCACCACAAAGGACACGAAGGGCAACACGAAGGTCACGATGGGCTGACTCCCGACTCTTGGCTCCTGACTCCTCTCTCGATGTCATAATGGACGTTCTTGAGGAGACGCCCCTGAGCTGCTCGATCTGCTCCACCCGCAAGGAAAGGCGCTTCTGCCCGGCGGTGCACGCGAAGATCTGCCCGCAGTGCTGCGGGCGGGAGCGCGAGGTCTCGCTCGACTGTCCCAGCGAGTGTCCCTACCTGCAGCAGGCGCGGCGGGAGGAGTTGCCGCGACGGCTGGCCGAGGTGGAGCAGGCGGCGCTGCTGCCCGAGGTCCAGGTGCGGGAGCAGTTCCTCTACGAGCGCGAGCCGCTGCTGGTGGGGCTGAGCTACGCTTTGGCGCAGGCGGGGCGGGCCGACCGCGAATTGCGCGACCGCGACTTGCTGGCCGCGCTCACCGCCCTGGCCCAGCGCTATCAGACCCGGGTGCGCTCCGGGCTGGTCTACGAGCATGCCCTGGCCGGCCCCGGACAGCAGGCCCTGGTGGCCGGGATCGAGCAGAGCCTGGCCGAGTACCGCACGCTCGAGCAGCAGCACCTGGGCGCCGGCACGCTGCGCGACTCCGAGGTGCTGGAGGCGCTGGTCTTCCTGGTGCGCATGGGGCAGGCGCGCACCTCCGGCCGGCCGCGCTCGCGCGCCTACCTCGACTTCCTGCTGGCCCAGTTCCCGGAGAAGCAGGGCGCCATCGCCTCGCCGGGAGAGGGAAGCAAGATCGTGCTGCCATAGTTCCCGGTTCCCGGTTTCCAGTTTCCGGTTGCCCATGGGACAGCTCCGCAAGCAACAGGGAACTGGGAACCGGCAACTGGGAATTAGAGCTTGCGCACGCCGGGCGGGCCGGGGGGCAGGGCGTCGCGCAATTCGCGCACGCTGCGCTTGAAGACGGGATGGCGGGCGTCGGGAGCGATCTCGGCCAGGGGCTCGAGGGCGAAGCGGCGCTGGTGCAGGGCGGGATGCGGGATGGTAAGGCCGGCCGTATCCACCACCGAATTGCCAAAGAGCAGGATGTCGATGTCGATGAGGCGCGGGCCCTTGGGCTGCAGCCGCCGCCGCCCCATGCCTTGCTCGATGGCCAGCAGCCGTCCCAGAAGCTGTCGGGGCATGAGTTCGGTCTCCAGGGCGACGGCGCAGTTCAGGAACCAGGGCTGCTGCGGCAGGTCCACCGGCTCGGTCTGGTAGAACGAAGAGACGGCGCGCAGCGTGCCCAATTCCTCCAGGCGGGCGAGCGCGGCCTCCAGGTTGGCGCGGCGGTCGTCCAGATTCGAGCCCAGCCCCAGGTAGGCGGTCTTCTGCACGGGGTTAGCTTAGCATCCGGATCGAGGGAGATCGGGTCATTGAGTCATCGAATCATCGGGTCATTTGAAGGACCAAGAACTCTCTGCGCATGGACTCAATGACCCGATGACTCAATGACTCGATGACGAAATGGCCCCCGGTTACCTTCGTCACTTGGCGGAAGCGGGAGCGGGAGGTAGGATGCGGGAGTCATGCCTTTCTCCTCCCTGGTCCTGTGCCGCGACCCGGAGTCGCTGCGGGTGCTGCGCCGCGTGCTCGACGACGTGGGCATCTCGGTGGAGGTGTTCACCGGCCCCGATCCCGCGGTGGAAGCGCTGGCCAAGCACAAGTTCGACGCCGTGCTCATCGACTGCGACGACCTGCACGGCGCCACCGGCGTGCTCCAGCTGGTGCGCACCTCGTCCTCCAACAAGAGCGCCATCGTCTTCGCCATCGTCAACCGCGTCACCAGCGTGCGCGACGCCTTCAGCATGGGCGCCAACTTCGTGCTCGACAAACCCCTCAGCATGGAGCGGGTGGCGCGCAGCCTGCGGGCGGCGCAAGGGCTGATCCAGCGCGAGCGGCGCCGCTACTTCCGCCAGCAGGTCAAGCTCAAGGCGGAGGTCCTGCTGCCCGGGGGCGAGCCGGTGCAAGCCTGGGTCAGCAACCTGAGCACGGGCGGAATCTCGCTCAGCATGCCCCAGCCCGGGCCCGCCAGCGGCAGCGTGCGCGTACGCTTCTCCCTGCCCGGAGGCAAGCAGTTGATCGACGCCCAGGGAGAGATCGCCTGGACCGGGACCGAGGGCGGACAAGTGGGCGTGCGCTTCCTGCAGGTGCCGGCGCCGGCGCAGAAGGAGCTGGACCAGTGGCTGTCTGCCAACCTGGACAAGCATCCGCCCACCTCTTTGTTCATCAACGCCAGCCGGGAGCCGGGCAAAGCCGGACGATAAGGGTCTTTTCAAGGCCGAAGCGAAGACGGGCGCGGCGCAAGCCGCGCCTCGTTCTTCATTCTGCCGAGGTTTATTGATTTATTCATTTATTGATTTGTCGATTTTCTCTAGACGCCCGGCGCTCCGGGGCCAATCAATAAATCAGCAAATGAACAAATCAATAAATGTGGCGATTCAACGCCTCAGGCCGGGTCGAACAGCGGAGTGGTGGCGGGCAGAGGGGCGGGTTCTTCGGCGTGCTCGGCGGTGCTCTCCTCCCACAGGGAGTGGTCCTTGAGCAGGCGGGAGACCAGGGCAGTGTGCATGGCGTGGCCGGCGCGGTCGGCCACCACCCGGCCCTGGATGCGCTTGCCCAGCAGGGCCAGGTCGCCGATCAGGTCCAGCACCTTGTGGCGCACGAACTCGTCGGGATAGCGCAGGGGCGGGTTCTCGATGCCTTCGCGGGTGAGCACGATGCAGTTAGCGGGCATGGCCCCGCGGATCAGCCCCATGTTGCGCATGGCCTCTTCCTCGTGGCGGAAGCCGAAGGTGCGCGCCGGCGCCACCTGCGAGAGATAGGAGCCGTTGGTCAGCTCCACCTCGAAGCTCTCCCGCCCGATCAGGGGATGGGGGAAGTCGATGGTGTAGCTGACGGTGTAGCCGTCGGCGGGATAGACGGCGATGAACTTGGCGCCCTCGCGCAATTCCAGGGGCTGGCGGATGCGCAGGCTGGAGCGGCGCCGGCGCTGGCTGCGCAACCCGGCCTGCAGCACCATGTCCACGAAGGGCTGGGCGCTGCCGTCCAGGATGGGCACTTCCAGGTTGTTGAGTTCGACCACGGCGTTGTCCACGCCCACCCCGATGAAGGCGGAGAGCAGGTGCTCGGTGGTGGAGATGAGCACGCCCTGCTTCATCAGGCTGGTGGCGTAGCTGACGCGGGCTACGTTGCGGCTGACCGCTTCCACCGGGAAGTTGTCCAGATCGACGCGGCGAAAGACGATGCCGGTGCCCGCCTTGGCCGGTAGAATGCGCAGCTTGACCGCGGCCCCGCTGTGGAGTCCTACCCCTTGGCACTCCACAGGGCGGCGGATTGTCTGTTCGAGGGGCAACGGTATCCGGTTGGAACAGAATAGATTAAACCCTGCGATGTGATTTTGTTCTGTGGCAAATTGGCCACACTTCGTGGCCAGAATGCATCCCCCGAGCGGGCAGGGAGGCGCCGGCATTCTGGGTTGACAGCGGGCTCGCGTCAGCATACCTTGCGCCCACACCATGAAGATGAGAACCCTGGTGTCGCTCTCACTGCTGCTGGCGGCGGCCGCTCTCTCGGCGCAGACGCTCGAAGAGTCGCCGGCGCGCGAGCAGATCCTCAGCTTCCACAGCGAGGTCACCGTGCAGGCGGAGGGTGCCCTGCTGGTGCGCGAGACCATCCGCGTGCGCGCCCTGGGCGAGCAGATCCGCCACGGCATCTACCGCGACTTTCCCACCGACTACAAGGACAAGTACAGCAACCGCTATCGAGTGCGCTTCCAGTTCCTGGGGGCGCTGCGCGACGGCCGGTCCGAAGACTTCCGCCTGGAAGACCAGTCCAACGGGGTGCGCATCTACCTGGGCCGCAGCGACGTCCTGCTCGATCCCGGCGTGTACACCTACACCCTGGACTACCGGGTGGAGCGTGAGCTGGGCTTCTTCCCCGGCTACGACGAGCTCTATTGGAACGTGAACGGCACGGGCTGGGACTTTCCGGTGCTGGCGGCCTCGGCCACCGTGCACCTGCCCGGCG
>DASPRL010000182.1 GCA_035624475.1 Terriglobales bacterium | reverse complement strand
CCGCAGGGTCTCCTCCCTCGCCCTCACCCAGATGTACCTGGAGCGGCTGAAGCGCTTCGACCCGCTGCTGCTGTTCGCGGTCACGCTCACCGAGGAGCGCGCGCTGGCCCAGGCCAAGGAGGCCGATCGCGACCTGGCCCGCGGCAAGTATCGCGGCGCGCTGCACGGGCTGCCCTGGGGGGCCAAGGACCTGCTGGCCACCAAGGGCTATCGCACCACCTGGGGCGCCGCCGGCTTCGAGGACCAGTACATCGACCAGGACGCCACCGTGGTCGAGCGCCTGGACGCCGCCGGCGCCGTGCTGGTGGCCAAGCTCACCCTGGGCGCGCTGGCCCTGGGCGACAAGTGGTTCTACGGCATGACCCGCAATCCCTGGAAGACCGACCAGGGCTCCAGCGGCTCCTCCGCCGGGCCCGCCTCCGCCACCGTGGCCGGCTGCGTGGCTTTCTCCATCGGCTCCGAGACCCTGGGCTCCATCTCCTCGCCCTCCACCCGCTGCGGCGCCACCGGCCTGCGGCCCACCTTCGGGCGCGTGCCCCGCAGCGGCGCCATGGCCCTCTCCTGGAGCATGGACAAGCTCGGGCCCCTCTGCCGCAGCGTCGAGGACAGCGCCCTGGTGCTGGCCGCCATCACCGGCCCCGACGGCAAAGACCGCACCGTCCACGACCTTCCCTTCAACTGGGACGCCACCCTCGACCTCAAGAGCCTGCGCATCGGCTACCTGAAGGCCGACTTCGACCGCGAGCCACCGGAGGACGCCAAGCCCGAAGACAAGGCGCGCCGCCTAGAGTCCAAGAAGATCGACGACGCCTCGCTCGACGTGCTGCGCAGCAAGCTCGGCCTCAAGCTCATCCCGGTGGAATTGCCCAAGTTGCCCTACGGCGACATGCTCACCATGCTGGTGGCCGAATCCGCCGCCGCCTTCGACCAGCTCACCCGCAGCGGCCGCGACAACCTGCTGACCTCCCAGACCAAGGACGACTGGCCCAACACCTTCCGCACCGCCCGCCTTATCCCCGCGGTGGAGTACATCCAGGCCAGCCGTGCCCGCACCCTGGCCATGGAGCAGATGGCCGCGCTCTTTCGGAAGGTGGACGTCATCGTCACTCCCACCTTCTCCAACCAGTTGCTGGTCACCAACCTCACCGGCCACCCGGCGGTGATCCTGCCCAACGGCTTCCGCTCGGACGGTACCCCCACCAGCCTGACCTTCCTGGGGAACCTGTTCGGCGAGGCTCAGGCCTGCGCCGTGGCCCGCGCCTTCGAGCAGGCCACCGAGTGGCACCTGCGCCATCCCAAGCTGGTACCGGGAGTCGCCCCGCCCCCCGCCCAGAGCTAGCCGCGGCCGGCTTCTCGTCACACGGGGCTGTGAGCGGCAGCACTGCCCGCCGCCCGTCCCCGGCCTGAGGATAGAGGTGGAGCCGAATGCTCCCGGCCGCCGCCCGCGGCCGCAGGAGGGAAGACGCATGTCCACGCCCTGGTCCCACCGCTACGCCCGGCGCGCCAAGGCCGCCACCAGCTCGGCCATCCGCGAACTGCTCAAGCTGACCCAGCGCCCCGAGGTGATCTCCTTCGCCGGGGGCCTGCCCGCCGCCGAGCTCTTCCCCATCGAGCGTTTTCAGGAAGCCTGCCGCCGCGTGCTGGCGGAGCACGGCCCCGCCGCCCTGCAGTACGGCGCCACCGAGGGCTACCCGCCCCTGCGCCAGTGGATCGCCGCCCAGATGGCCCGCTACGGCATCGTGGCCGCGCCCGACAACGTGCTCATCACCTCGGGCTCGCAGCAGGCCCTCGACCTGATCGGCAAGCTGCTCATCAATGCCGGCGACCGCCTGCTGGTGGAAGCGCCCTCCTACCTGGGCGCGCTGCAGGCCTTCAACACCTACGGCGCCGAGTACGTCTCCGTGCCCACCGACCACGACGGCCTGCGCACCGACCTGCTGGAAGAGGCCCTGCGCTCCGGCCCCAAGTTCATGTATATCCTCCCCAACTTCCAGAATCCCAGCGGGGTCACGCTCTCGCGCGAGCGCCGCGTCGAGCTGGTGGGCCTGGCCGACAAGTACGGCATTCCCCTCATCGAGGACGACCCCTACGGCCAGCTCCGCTTCGAGGGCGAGCACCTGCCCTCGCTGCTGGTGCTCGACCGCGACAACCAGCTCCGCGACGACGGCTATCGCCTGGGCAACGTCATCTATCTCTCGACCTTCTCCAAGACGCTGGCGCCGGGCCTGCGCCTGGGCTGGATCGTGGCCCCGCCCGAGGTCATCGCCAAGCTGGTGCAGCTCAAGCAGGGCTCCGACCTGCACACCTCCAGCTTCGCCCAGGCGGTGGCCTACGAGGTGGTGCAGGAGGGCTTCCTCGACCAGCACGTGCGCACCATCCGCCAGGTCTACCGCGAGCGCCGCGACGTCATGCTGGCCGCGCTGGAGGAGTTCTTCCCCGCCAGCGTGAGCTGGACGCGGCCCAACGGCGGGCTCTTCCTGTGGGTCACGCTGCCCGAGGGCATGGACGCGCCGCGCCTGCTGGAGGCCGCGCTCAAGGAGAACGTCGCCTTCGTGCCCGGCGGCTCCTTCTTCGCCGAGCCCGAGAAGGGCCTGCGCCACCTGCGTCTGAACTTCTCCTATTGCCAGCCGGAGCAGATCCGCGAGGGCATCCGGCGCTTGGGCGTCGCCCTCCGCCGCCAGATGGCGGGTCCCCTCCCCGTCCCCACCGCCGCCTAGCGCGGACGAATACCAGAAGGCCCGGGTTCCCGGCCCGGGCCTTTCTTTCACCGGATCTCAAGTCTCGCGTGGCGGAAGTACCGCGGGTGCACCCTAACTGATATATGATTCCCCGGCTTCCCGGGTCTGTTGGTGGGTGCTGATTGGTTGTGTCCTTGGGGAAATCCCCAAACCCAAACACCTACGAGGAGACCTATGAGGTTGAAGACGATCATGATCGCTTCCGCCACCCTTCTGGTGTCCGCACTTGGCATCGGATGCCAGAAGACGACAATCAACCCTAACGACGCCACCCCGCCGACGGTAGAGATCAAAGTGCGGGGCGCGGATGGGCAGTATGCAGCGGCGTCTACCGCATCTCTCAATATCGAGTCCACAAACACGCTCGACGCCATGTGCACCGTCAACGACCCCGACGGCGTCCGGTCGATTTCCCTGAACTACTCGGGGACGTCTGATTCCTGCACACTCAGCGGTGGCGCGATTTTTAGCGGCTCCTTCGCGATTGAAGGGCTGCCGGCTTCCGCAACACAAGTGCTCTCGGGGGACCCCAATAGCCAGGTCCTCACCAGCCTGCCGCTGCTGACCGAGCTCAAGACCCCGATCAGCTGCACGGTGCTCGGTAGCCCCAGCCAAAAGGGGCTTCCTCTGGGGAACAAAGTCAAGCTCACCTGCACCGGCACCAACTGGTCTTCGAGCCCGCAAAACAGTACAGCCACGAAAGTGCTGACCATCAACTTGCAGTAGGCCACCGCCGCCGCCCAGGTGCGGACGAAACAAAGAAGGCCCGAGCTCCTCGCCCGGGCCTTTCTTTTCAGGAACTAGAAAATGTCTTTCCTGCGACCTCGCGGCCCTCACCAGAATCAGTTGAACTATGGCACGCGTAGAGGGTATCGAACCGAAGCACGCTCCCTTCTTCATCCGCCAGGTGATGCGCAAGGTGCGCAAGCTGGTGGGCAAGGACCTCACCCCGATGAAGGTGCAGGCGCGGGTGCCGCGCGTCTTCTGGGTGAACATCCTCACCGAGTGGCTGCTGGGCGAGAAGGCGAAGGTGCCGCGGCGCTGGCGCGCCATCGTGCAGGTCCGCACCGCCGCCCGCGTGGGTTGCCCCTTCT
>DASPRL010000181.1 GCA_035624475.1 Terriglobales bacterium | reverse complement strand
GGCGTCAGGTGGCCGTGAACGCGGATCTGGGGCGGCGAGTTGGTGGTGATGTGGAGATCGCTGCCGCTCATCTCCAGCATCTTCTTCAGCAGGTCACTGAGGGTGGTTGCCATGTCGCCTTCCGCCTTCCCGTTCCAGGATAGAAATCAGTGCACCGTCTCGCGGGCTACTTCTTCGAGCGTGGTCTCGCCGTTCATGACCTTGATGAGGCCGCTGCGCCGCAGGGTGATCATGCCGCGCTCGATGGCCTTCTTCTTGAGCTCCAGGGCGGAGGCGCCCACCAGGATGAGCTCGCGGATCTCGTCGTCGACCTCCATCACCTCATAGAGACCGCAGCGTCCCTTGTAGCCGCTGTTGTTGCAGGTCTGGCAGCCCTTGCCTTTCTTGATCTTGACGGTCTTGGCTTCCTCGGGGCCGTAGCCGGCCTCGATCAGGCTCTGGTAGGGGATCTCGACCACCTCGCCACAGTCCTTGCAGATGCGCCGCACCAGGCGCTGGGCCACGATCATGTGCACCGAGGTGGCCACCAGGAAGGGCTCGATGCCCATGTTCATCAGGCGACTGATGGTCTCCGGCGCTCCGTTGGTGTGCAGGGTGGAGAGCACCAGGTGGCCGGTGAGGGCGGCCTTGATGGCGATCTCGGCGGTCTCGAAGTCGCGGATCTCGCCCACCAGGATGATGTTGGGGTCC
The DNA here is from genome assembly GCA_035624475.1 of Terriglobales bacterium. Taxonomy (NCBI): domain Bacteria; kingdom Pseudomonadati; phylum Acidobacteriota; class Terriglobia; order Terriglobales; species Terriglobales bacterium. The sequence continues at coordinate 24,244 of DASPRL010000181.1, read as the reverse complement.
TGCCGCAGGAAGGCGCGCAGCGCGGCGGCGAAGTTCAGCCCGATGGACTCCTTCATCTGCACCTGGTTGACCCCGGTGAGCTGGAACTCCACCGGGTCTTCCGCGGTCATGATGTTGGTGTCGGGAGTATTGAGGCGGGCGATGGAGGAGTAGAGCGTATTGGTCTTGCCCGAACCGGTAGGACCGGTCACCAGCACCATGCCGTAGGGCTTCAGGATCGCCTTCTCGAACTTCACCAGCGACTCCGGCTCGAAGCCCAGCTTGGTCATGTCCAGGCGCAGGTTCTCCTTGTCCAGCAGGCGCATGACGATCTTCTCGCCCCAGAGCGTGGGCAGGGTGCTGACCCGGTAGTCCAGCGTCTTCTTCTTCCCCGCGACGTTCATCTTGAGCATGATGCGGCCGTCCTGGGGCAGGCGCTTCTCGCTGATGTCGAGCTTGGCCATGATCTTGACGCGGGAGGTGATGGCGTCCTTGAGCTTGATGGGCGGATTCATGATGGACTGCAGCATGCCGTCGATGCGGAAGCGCACCCGCAGCTCCTTCTCGTAGGGCTCGATATGGATGTCGCTGGCGCCGCGCTTGACCGCATCGGTGAGGATCAGGTTCACCAGCTTCACGATGGGAGCTTCGTCGGCCGCCTTCTCCAACTGCGCCAGGGCCAGCTCCTCTTCCTCGTTCTGCACCTCGACGTCGGCGTCGGTCACCTCGCCAATCGACGCCATGACCTTCTCCATATCGTCTTCCTGGTCGCCGGCGCCGTAGGCCTTCTCGATGCCCTCCATGATGGCGCTCTCCGACGCCACTACGGGCTCGATGTTGAATCCCGTCATGAACTTGATGTCGTCCATGGCGAAGACGTTGGTGGGGTCCACCATGGCGATGGTGAGCGAGGCACCCACGCGGCTCAGGGGCAGGATCTGGTAGCGCTTGGCAGTCTCATGGGGAACCAGCTTGATCACCGCGGGATCGATCTCGAAGTAGGAGAGATTGATCGCGGGCACGCCGTACTGGCGGGAAAGAAAATTGGTCACATCCTCGTCGGAGAGGAAGCCGAGTTTCACCAGCACCGAGCCCAGGCGCGCGCCCGTGTCCTTCTGCACCTTGAGCGCCTGCTCCAGTTGCTCCGATGTGATGACCTTCTCTTTGACCAGAAGATCGCCGAGCCGTTGCGACATTACTTTGTGGACTCCCTATCCGACCGCTTGCCGTGCCCAGTCAAGCTGCAAACACACCCCGAAGACGCGGCTATCCTGAATCAAATTCAGGGACAGAACACACATTGCGAGTTTGGGCGAATCCTATGCGGAGTGACAGAAATTGTCAACCGTCGACAGGCCCCGGCTGATAACTCTTCCGGCACCGCTGCTGCGTTCATGGTACCACCGCTCGCCGGTGGGAAGAGCGCGGATGGGAAGCGGCACCGGCCGGTGCGCGAGCCCGGTACAATGTCGCCGTGAAGGGCCCGAAGACCGCCGCCATCCGCTCCTACTACCGGGCCCTGCTGCGGGCCTGGGGCACGCAGGACTGGTGGCCGGCGCGCACCCGCTTCGAGGTCATCGTCGGCGCCTATCTCACCCAGAACACCGCCTGGACCAACGTGGCGCGGGCTCTCGCCAACCTGCGCGCTGCGCGGAGTCTGAGCGCAGCCGGCATCCGGAAGACTCCGCTCCAGCGGTTGCAGCGGCTGGTACGTCCCTCGGGATACTTTCGGCAAAAGGCCCGCCGGCTCAAGATCTTCGTGGCCTACCTGGACCGCCGCTATCGAGGGTCCCTGGCCCGTATGTTCGCGCGCCCCACCCAGGAGTTGCGCCAGGAACTGCTCGAGTTGAACGGCGTCGGTCCCGAGACCGCCGATTCCATCCTGCTCTACGCCGGCGGTCATGCCTCGTTCGTAGTGGACACCTACACACACCGCGTGCTGCATCGCCACGGCCTCCTGCGGGGCGAGGCAAGCTACGAAGAGATCCGGGCGCTGGTGGAAGAAGCTCTGCACGACGAGCCGCCGCCGCAGGCGCCGCGCAGCCTCCACGCGCGGCGCCACAAGTTCCGGCTCGTCCAGACGCCGCCCGCGGCTCATGTGTACAACGAGTACCACGCCCTGTTCGTCCAGCTCGGCAAACGCCATTGCCTGAAGGCGGAGGCCAAGTGCACGGGCTGTCCCTTGGAGCCTCTCCTGCCGGCCGGTGGCCCCAAGCGCTAGGGGAACGCACAAGCCGGGCCGTCGTCCCGCCGGGTCTATAATGAGGGGCACCGCGCACCAGAGCCCAGCCCGAAGAGGCCCGCCTGCCGGCGTCGGCCTGGGCGCGGATGTTTTCGTGTCACCCGACAAGCCAACCCGTCCTCCCCATCGCAAGGCCCTGGTCGTAGCCCTGACCATCGGCGTCACCGTGCTGCTGGCGGTGGTGTTCTCCCAAACCGCCTTCAATCTCACTTTCCTCCGCCCCGATACGGCCGAGCAGACGCTGCTGTTCACCGCCCTCTCGCTGCTGGTCTTCCTGCTGCTGGTGGCGCTCCTGTTCGTGCTGGGGCGCAACCTGCTGAAGCTCTACGCCGAGCGCCGCGGAGGCGTGCTGGGTTCCAAGTTCCGCACCAAGATGGTGATCGGCGCGCTCCTGCTCTCGGTGACCCCGGTGATCTTCCTGTTCATCTTCGCCTACCAGGTGATGAACCGCTCCATCGACAAGTGGTTCTCCCGGCCGGTGGAGGAGCTGCGCGAAGAGTCAGGCCAGATCGCAACGCTGCTGGCCGACTATGCCGGACAGAATGCCACCGCCGAGGCTCAGAGCATCGCCGCCGCGCCTGACGTCCAGCACGCCTTCCAGAGTGGCAACTACTCCGGGGTCATCAACGAGTTGCGGCAGCGTGAGCCCACCCTGCAGGGAGGCTTCGCTCTGGCTCTGGTGGATGACGATGCCATGGCCAGCTTCCATAATCCCGAGCCCTGGGGAGTGCTGCGCTCCAAGCTCCCTGACTGGAAGGCCTCGGCGGCACCCCATTTCCACCCCTTCACCCTGGAGGGCCGGGAGTACACGCTGGGGGTCGCATCCGTGGACGAGCATGGCCGGATCCTGGTAGCCATGCCCCTGCCTCCGAACTACAGCGCCGCCCTGAGCCGCATCGAGGCCAGCCAGCAGCGCTACGCCGAGCTCAGCCAGCAGCGCAAGCTGGTGCGGCGGACCTTCGTGCTCATCCTGCTGCTGCTGACGGTGGTGGTTCTGTTCTTCTCGACCTACCTGGCGTTGTATCTCTCGAAGCTGGTCACGCGCCCGGTGGCGGCGCTGGCGGAGGCCACGCAGCAGATCTCGCGCGGGCGCCTGGAGTACCGGGTAGAGGTGCCCGCCACCGATGAGCTAGGCCAGTTGGTTTCTTCCTTCAATCGCATGGCGGAGGAGCTGGAAGCGGGACGGCGGCAGATCGAGGCCTCCAGCCGTGACCTGGCGGGCGCCAACGTCGAGCTGGAACAGCGGCGACGCCAGATGGAGACCATTCTGGAGAGCATTCCCACGGGGGTGCTCTCGTTGGGCGCGGATGGCCGAGTCACCCACAGCAACCCCGCCTTCGCCCGCATCTTCAGTCCGCAAGCAACCGCCATCGCCCTGCCCCGCACCGCCGCCGGCTCCACCCTGCGCGACCTCTTCTCCGAGGAGGTGGTCGGGGACCTGGAGCACCTGGTCCGCAAGGCCAATCGCATGGGCACGATCACCAGCCAGATGGAGATCGTGGCGCAGCGCGCCAAGCTGAATGTGGCGGTGACCGTGGCCTCTCTGGAGCACGAAGGACAGCGCCTGGGCTGGGTGCTGGTGTTTGAGGACCTCTCCGACCTGCTGAAGGCGCAGAAGCAGTCGGCGTGGCGGGAGGTGGCGCGCCGGGTCGCCCATGAGATCAAGAACCCGCTGACGCCCATCGCGCTCTCGGCCGAGCGCATCCGCCGCCACCTGGAGCGCGGCGCCGAGCCCGACCCGCAGTCCCTCGGCATCATCCGCAGTTGCGCCGAGACCATCGAGGGAGCGGTCGAGACGGTGCGCTCGCTGGTGGACGAATTCGCCGCCCTGGCGCGTTTCCCAGCCGCCCAGCCTCAACCCGCCAACATCAACGCGATCGTGGAGAATTCGCTCGCCATGTTCAACGGGCGCCTGGACAACATCCAGGTGCGCACCGACCTGGCCGCCGATCTTCCCAAGGTGATGGCGGATGCCGAGGCCATCAAGCGTGCCCTGGCCAACCTGGTGGACAACGCCGCCGAGGCCATGCAGGATTCCCTGTTGCGCGAATTGCACATTTCGACGGCGCTGGTCGATGCCCATGAAGCGGTGGAGATCGTGGTCGCCGACACCGGCCACGGCGTGACCCGCGAGTTGAAGGAGAAGCTGTTCCTGCCCTACTTTTCCACCAAGCGCCGGGGTACGGGCCTGGGGCTGGCCATCGTCAGCCGCATCATCGAAGACCACCACGGCACCATCCGCGTGGAAGAGAACCAGCCCCTGGGAGCCCGCTTCATCGTGGAGCTGCCGGTGGCCCCAGAACCCGTGAGCCAGCCCGCCCATCCCCATGCATAACGTCCTCATCGTGGATGACGAATCCGGGATCCGCCAGTCGCTGAAAGGCGTCCTGGAAGACGAGGGCTACAAGGCGCTCACCGCGGAGAGCGGCGAAGCCTGCCTGGAAGCGCTCAAGAAGCACCCCGTCGACGTGGTGCTGCTGGACGTTTGGCTGCCGGGGATCGACGGCCTGGAGGCGCTGGAGAAGATCAAGGAGCTGGAAGACGGGCCCGAGGTCATCATGATCTCAGGGCACGGCACCATCGAGACCGCGGTGCGCGCCACCAAGCTGGGCGCCTACGACTTCCTGGAAAAGCCCATCTCCCTGGAGAAGACCCTCATCCTGGTGAAGCACGCCGCCGAGGCGCGCCGCCTGCGCGACGAGAACCGGGAGCTGAAGAAGCAGGTGCAGTCGCGCAGCGTGATCGTGGGCGAGAGCGTGCCCATGAAGGCCCTGCGACAGCAGATCGCGCTCATGGCGCCCACCAACGGGCGGGTGCTGATCTACGGCGAGTCGGGGACGGGCAAGGAGCTGGTGGCGCTGGCTATCCACGCTCAGAGCCTGCGCAAGGACGCCCTCTTCGTCGAGGTCAACTGCGCCGCCATCCCCGAGGACCTGATCGAAAGCGAGCTCTTCGGGCACCGCCAGGGCTCGTTTCCCGGCGCCGCCCACGACAAGCAGGGCAAGTTCGCGAAGGCCGACCAGGGAACGCTGTTCCTCAACGAAGTCGGGGACATGAGCCTCAAGACCCAGTCCAAGGTGCTGCGCACGCTGGACGAGCAGCGCTTCACCCCGGTGGGCGGTGACGAGGCCATTACCGTGGATACGCGCGTCATCGCCTCCACCAACAAGGACCTGGAGGACGAGATCTCCCGGGGCAACTTCCGCGAAGACCTCTTCTACCGGTTGAACGTCATTCCCTTCTACGTGCCGCCGCTGCGCGAGCACCGGGAGGACATCCCCCTGCTGGCGCGCTACTTTCTGAAGGAGTTCTCCACCACCTACAGCCGCCGGCTCAAGGAGATGACCGACGACGCCATCGACACTCTGATGCGCTACGCCTGGCCGGGCAACGTGCGGGAGTTGCGCAACGTCATCGAGCGCATGGTGATCATGAACCCCACCGTGTTCCGGCTGGATCGCCGCCACCTGCCACCGCTGGTCTACCGCGACGGCGGCCGGCGGGCGGCGGGAGAGTTCTCCACCCTGCACCAGGCCCGCGCCGCCTATGAGCGCGACTACATCCTGAAGAAATTGGATGAGAACCACGGCAACGTCAGCCGCACCGCCGAGGTGCTGGGCCTGGAACGCAGCCACCTCTACCGCAAGATGAAGGCGCTGGGCATCGCGGTGAAGGAGTAGGCGGCGGCTGGTCTAGGTCTCCTCGGAAGAGTCTGGAATGTCGGCCAGGTCTTCCAGTTGCCGGCGCCAGTCCAGGCCTTCGACGAAGGCGCGCGAATCCCGCCAGCCCGGGCTCACTTTCACGAACAGCTCCAGGAAGACCTTCCCGCCCAGCATGCGCTCGATCTCGCGGCGGGCGGCGCTGCCGATGCGCTTGAGCATGGCGCCGCCACGCCCGATGAGGATACCCTTCTGCCCTTCGCGCTCGCAGTAGATGGCGGCGGCGATGCGGGTCATGCGTGGCGACTCCTCGAACTGTTCTACCTGCACCGCGGTGGCGTACGGCAGTTCCTGCTTGGTCTCGACCAGGACCCGCTCGCGGATGAGTTCCGCCACCAGGAAGCGCTCAGGCTGGTCGGTCACCTGGTCCTTGGGGAAGTAGCGCGGGCCTGCGGGCAGCGCCTGCGCCACTTTGTCGAGCAGCAGCTCCAGGCCGTCGCCCTTGACGGCGGAGACAGGGATGATCTCCTGGAAGGAGTGCAGCTTGCTGTAGCGGTCGATCAAGGGCAGCAGCTTGCCCTTCTCGATCAGATCGATCTTGTTGAGCAGCAGGAAGACCGGCCCGCCGACCTTCTTCACCAGGTCCAGGGTGAAGCGGTCGCCGGCGCCCATGGACTGGCTGGCATCTACGATCAGCAGAAGCAGATCGCGGCTCTCCAGCGCCTCTTGCACCTCGCGCATCATCTTGCGGTTGAGCGACGATTCCGGACGGTGGACGCCGGGCGTGTCGATGAAAACGACCTGCCCGGCGGGGCGGCCCTGGCGCGCTTCCAGGTTGACGATGCCCTGGATGCGGTGGCGCGTGGTCTGCGGTTTGTGAGTGACGATGGCGACTTTCTGTCCCACCAGCGCGTTCAACAGGGTGGACTTGCCGGCGTTGGGACGGCCGATGATGGAGACGAAGCCGGAGCGGAATGACATCCGGCTCAGGCCCTCGCTGACTTGCGCTGCCGCGGCGGCTTGGTGGTCCTGCGGGCGGGTTCGGGCGCGGCCTGCGGCGGCGCCGGGGGCCGGGCCCGGATGCGCAGCCGCTCCGCCCGGCGGTCGGTGGACTCCAGCACTTCGAAGCGCAAGCCGCCCTCCTCCACCACCTCACCTTGCACGGGGATGTGACCCAGGATCTCGCTGACCAGGCCGGACACGGTGGTTGCCTCTCGTCCCTCCAAGCGCACGCTGAAGAGCTGATCGAGGCGGTCCACATCCAGGTTGCCGGGGACGAGGTAAGAGCCCTCGCTCTCCTTGACCACGTCAGGCTTGGCCTCGTGTTCGTCACGGATCTCGCCCACGATCTCTTCCACCATGTCCTCGATGGTCACCACGCCGGCGGTGTTCCCGTACTCATCGAGCACGATGGCCATGTGGCTGTTTTCCTTCTGCAGTTCACGCAGCAGGGAGCGCACGTGCTGGACCTCGGGGGCGAAGTGCACGGGGCGCAGCATGCCGGCGATGGTGGTGCTCCGGGCCTCGCTGTCGGGCACCTGCAGAACGTCGTGGGCCAGCACCAGGCCCGCGATGTGATCGATGTTGCCGCGGTACACGGGCACGCGCGAGTAGGGGCGGGTGCGCTGCAGTTCCTTGAACTGCTCCACGGTGGTGGTGATGGGCACGGTCACGACCTCGGGACGCGGGGTCATCACCTCGCGCACCGTCTTGTCGCCAAACTCCACCACCGACTGGATGAGCTCGCGGTCGCTCTCCTCCAGGATCCCTTCCTCCTGGCCGGCTTCGATCAGCGCGTCCACGGCCTCGGTGGGCTCCGCTTCCTCGGGGGGATGGGCCTCCGCCAGCGCCGCCACCGAGAGCCCGAAGCCCAGGATCAGCGTCACCGGCAGCGCCAGGTAGATGAGCAGGCGCAGCACCCACACCAGCGAGACCAGCCACTCGCCGCGGGTGCGGCTGAAGAGGATGAAGGGGATCAGGCGATTGAAGAGGATGATGATCAGCACCAGGCCCACCGCGGCTTCGGCGATCTCGGCGCCGCTCCAGCGGGCATCGCGGAAGACGGTGTAGGCGATCATGAGCGCCAGCGCCGCGGTGGCGAGTTGGGCCAGCACCGCCATGGAGAGCTGCGCGCGTTCGCGGCTCACCCCCAATCGGGGCTCCACGCGCTGCTCGTAAGCCTCGATGTTCTCCTCGAAATTGCGGGAGAGGAACTTGCCCGCCTCGGCGTAGATCCGCTCCACGTAAGAGACCAGCGTCAGCACGGCCAAGAGCAGGGCGCCGGCCGCCAAGAAGATGGCGTAGCTAAGGTGGGTCATGGCCGGTCCTTCCGCGCCCGGGGGCGGGTGCGCCCGATCAGGGAGGCAGGCAGACCCAGGGAGCGGCGCAAGCGCTCCTCGCGCCGCGCCATCTCGCCGTGGTCGCGCTCGTGATCATGGCCGGCAAGGTGCAGCATGCCGTGCAGAATGAGGACCTTCAACTCATCGGCCAGGGTATGCCCGAAGCGGCGGGCGTTGCGGGCCGCGGTGGTAGCGGAGATGGCGATGTCACCTGCCAGACCGTCACTCGCAGCCGGGAACGAGAGGACATCGGTGGGTTGGTCCTTCCGGCGAAAGCGGCGATTGAGGCCGCGCAGCTCGTGGTCTCCGGCCACCAGCACCGCCACCTCGCCGTGCAGGCGCGCGGCGCGACGGGCGCGGGCGGCAAAGCGTGCCAGGGCAGCGGCGCTCACTCCCTCGAGTTTCTTCTCTAGGATCACCACCTGCGTCTCCCAACAGGAACTGGAGGGCGCGTGCGCACGCCTCATTCTACTCTTTGGATTCGCTACCCCGGACGGGCCGGGAATTGCCGTTCTCGATCAGCGGCATCTGCTGCTCTTCGGCCGTCTTGGCTTCGTCGTAAGCGCGGATGATGCGCTGCACCAAGTGGTGGCGCACCACGTCACTCTCGTTAAAGTAGCAGAAGGCCAGGCCGTCCACGTCCTTGAGGATGTCGATGGCCTGCAACAGGCCGCTGCGGCGAGCGCTGGGCAGATCGATCTGGGTGATGTCGCCGGTGATCACCGCCTTGGAGTTGAAGCCCATGCGGGTGAGGAACATCTTCATCTGCTCCGGCGTGGTGTTCTGCGCCTCGTCGAGGATGATGAAGGAGTCGTTGAGGGTGCGGCCACGCATGAAGGCGATGGGCGCGATCTCGATGATGTTCTTCTCCAGGAAGCGGTCCACTTTCTCCGGCTCCAGCATGTCGTAGAGGGCGTCGTAGAGCGGGCGCAGGTAGGGGTCGATCTTCTCCTGCAGGGTGCCGGGGAGGAAGCCCAGGCGCTCGCCCGCCTCCACCGCCGGGCGCGCCAGGATGATGCGGTTCACCCGCTTGGCCACCAGCGCGGAGATCGCCATGGCCACGGCCAGATAGGTCTTGCCCGTGCCCGCCGGGCCGATGCCGAAGACCATGTCGCTCTTCTCGATGGCTTCGACGTAGCGGCGCTGGTTCTGGCTCTTGGGTTGGACGTGGCGCTTGCCCGCAGAGCGCTGGCGTCCGGCCTCGGCCAGGCCGCGCAGGGTGGCGGTGGCGTCTCCCGCCAGCAGCCGCAGCATGGAAGCCAGGTCGCCGTTATTGAAGGCGTGGCCGCTGCGCTGGAGGTGGGCATAGTCGGCAAAGACCTGCTCGGCGCGGGCGACGTCCTTGGCCGCGCCTTCGATCTCGATGGAGTCGGCTTTGAGGTCGATGGCGACATGGAGTCCATGTTCGAGCAGGTGCAGGTTCTCGTCCCGGGTGCCGAACAGGGTCTCGATGTTGGGGCTGATCTGGATGTTCTTCTTCAACGTGACTCCCGGCGGGACCCCCGGTGGACGCTCTTGCGCCGCCTGCCCGGCACAGCGAGGATTGTCGGAGTGGGCTGGAAAACCAGGTGGAGGTGCGCGCCACGAGGCGGGGCTACCATTGGCGATAGCCTAACCCGCCCCGCAGGGCCAGTCAAGGAGGCCGCGCCTTGTCATCTAAGATACTGAAAGCAAAGGACCTTCCTCCTGTTTTCTAGGCTGGCAGCCGATCCGGGTGGACACCCTCCGGCAGGGAGGCCGGGACGGCCCGCTCGCGCGCCCAATCGCGCAGCTCGGCGATGTCCTCAGCGCGGGTGGCGGAGAGCGGCACGGTGTTCTTCAACTCCTCCAGCAGGCTCTGGGTGCTCATGGGCTTGTGCTCGCTGAAGGAGGCGTACATGGCAGACTGCACCACGGCATCGATCTCCGCGCCGGAATAGTCGGCGCTGGCGCCGGCCAGGCGATCGAGGTCAAAGTCGGCAGGGTTGCGCTTGCGCCGCGCCAACTGCAGGCCGAAGATGGCCCGCCGCTCGGCAGAGTTGGGCAGGTCGACGAAGAAGATCTCGTCGAAGCGGCCTTTGCGGATCAACTCCGGGGGCAGCGCGTTCACGTTGTTGGAGGTGGCGGCCACGAAGACCGGCGACTTGCGGTCCTGCATCCAGGAGAGGAAGGACCCCAGCAGGCGGGAGGAGACGCCGGCGTCCACCGAGGCGGAGTCCGGCGCGCTGCCGGCAAAGACTTTTTCCAATTCGTCGATCCAGAGCACGCAGGGCGAAAGCTCTTCGGCAACGTCGAAGAGCTTCTTGATCCGCTTCTCGGTCTCGCCGATGTACTTGTCGAAGACGGCGGCGCTGTCGAAGCGGACCAGGGGCAGCTTCCACTCGCCGGCGATGGAGCGGGCGCACAGGCTCTTGCCGCAGCCCTGTACCCCCATGATGATGAGCCCGCGCGGGGGCTCCAGCCCGAAGCTGCGGGCGTCGTCGGCGAAGGCGCCGGCGCGCTTCTGCAGCCACTTCTTCAGGTTCTCCAGGCCGCCCACCGAGGCCATGGAGCTGGTCACGTCCACGAACTCCAGCATCCCGGTGCGCCGCAGGATCTCCTTCTTGGCCTCCAGCACTTCGGTGACGCAGGGAGGCATCAGCCCGTAGTTCTTCACGATCACCTGGGCCACGGCCCGCTCCGCCTCTTCCTCAGTGAGGCCGCGCAGGTTGGAGGCGACCGCATTCCACCCCTCCTCGTCCAGGGCGGACTTCAGGGTATACATCCCGGCCAGGCGCCTGTAGGTCTCCTGGATGATCTGCCGCAGGCGCTCGCGGTCGGGCAGCGCGAGGTCCACGTATTCCACCAGGTTCGAGAGTTCCGGCGGCACGGTCACGCTGGGGCCGGTCAGGATCATGGTGCGCCGCTGGTGAGCGAAGTCCTGGGCCACCTCGCGCAGCCGCCGCACCACGATGGCGTCGTCCATCTGACGATGGAAGTCCTTGAGTACGAAGACCGAGGGGATGGTCATGGTGTCGAGATGAGCCAGCACGCCGGAGGCGGTCGCCGTGTTCACGATGGGGGCGCCTTGCGAGGAGGGCGGATCGGCGGCGATGCTGCCGAAGTCCACCGGCGGCAGGTTGGCCTGGACCAGGGCCGCCTGGGCCGCCGCGATGCGCTTGGCCACGTCGGTCTGGGTAGTGCGTTGGCCGGTCGGAGCCTGCACCGGGGCGTTCGACCCGGAGCGCACCAGGCCGGTCGCGATGCTCCATTCGAACAGCGGCAGATCCAGCTCGGAGCAGGCGCTGCGCACCAGGAACATCAGGCGCTCCTCCTCCAGGGTCTCGATGATCACCACCGGAGTGGTGGAGTTGAAGAGGATCTTCAGGCGGCTGAGGCAGTCGTCGGTTTGACCGGCCATAGGGCTTCCCGTACAATAACGTATTCGGTTTTCCCCACAAAATCCTTCAGAGGACACCCGGACGTTATGGCAAGCCATTTTTCAGCGCTGAAGCGGGCGCGGCAGACGGAGAAGCGCACCGCCCTCAACCGCACCCACAAGAGCCGGCTGCGCTCGGAACTGCGCGCCTTCCGCGAGATCCTGGCCAAGGGCGACCGCAAGGCCGCCGAGGCCCGCTTCCGCGAGACCACTTCGGCCATCGACAAGGCCATCCAGAAGGGCGTCATCCACCACAACACCGCCGACCGCTACAAGGCGCGGCTGCAGGCGCGGCTGAAGGCCCTGGCGGCGAAGTAGCCGTCAGCGCTCAGCCATCAGCTCTCAGGAAGATCACGGCAGGCCCTGGGGCCTGCCGATTCTGTTTGCTCTTCGACCTTGCCTACTGAATCTTCGCTCCCTTTTGGAGATTGTGACGGACGCAGAGCAGTCGAATGTTCTCGGCGGATAGCGAGGTGCCTCCCTTGGAGTAGGGATAGTCATGGTCAAAGTGCAGATTGTCCTTACTACCGCATAACACGCACTGGCCTTTATCCCTCTTGTACACTTCGAGCTTCACAGTGGTCGGAATCATCCGATTGTGCTCAAGTTCCAAACCACCGGGGGTGGTGGCTGGCAATTCCAGATCGGTCATCTCCAGCCGGAACTTGAAGACCCTTCTATTGCCGGCTTCTTCTTCCCAGGCGTCAACGAGTCGAAAAACGCCGTTATAGGTCCATATCCCGTCCTTGATCTTCTCGTACACGCGCACCAATGCTGGTTGGTGCTTTCCGCTCTTAAAGGCGTGTGCCGCTTCGTAGAACTTGCCGTTAGGAGTCAGGGTACCGGATGGCGTCCGCATTGGCTGGTCATGACGCTTGGGATCCTTGACGCCACCTCTTCGCGGAACATCGTGTCCTTCGTAGATGAGGATTCGGCCTTCCTTGAGAACCTGATCGTCGTATGGGGCGCCACGACGACGGCTCATCAGAAGAACCGAGTGGGTGTCAGCGCGGAAGTTCATTCCGTGCTGCAGCATGCGCCGCTCGCGAGAACACATGTCGTTGTGGGAAACGATGTCGCCCGGCTGCATGCTCACACCGGCAACTGCTGCTGTTCCCAGCCGCTTTCGACGGGCTTGGGCTCGGAGGCAAGTTCCATCACCAGGTTCTCCAAGACCAGGCGCTTGGAGGCCGGGTTGGAGCGCAAGGCGAGGTCGGCCTTGGCAATGAGGCGCAGGGCGCGGGTGATCTCCCGCCTCGATTTGTAGCGGCGGGCCTGGCGGATGAGGTCCTCGGCGGCGAAGGGAGGCACCCGGAAGCCCTGCCACAGCGCCTGCCAGATGGCGCGCGAGTCGCGCACGTTGCGCTCCAGAATGACCAACATCTGGCGGAAGGTCTTGGCCAGCATGTAGAGATGGCCGATGGCGGCCTCGTCGCCCTCGCCCGCCGATAGGATCGCATCGAGGACCTCCAGGGCGCGGGCACGGTTCTTGGAGGAGATGGCGTCGGTCAATTCGTAGAGGGTGCGCTGCTTGGCCGCCAGCACCATGGTCTCGACGTCGCCCAGCGTGACCCGCTTCTTCTCGCCCACGTAGAGCAGGAGCTTCTCCAGTTCGTTGGCGATCATCATCAGATCGCCGCCCAGGGCATCCACCAGTTCGCGGGCGGCGTCGGGCTCGACCTTGACGTCGCCGGCCGCCGCCGTCTCCGTGACCCAGCGCACCGCCTCGCCCTCTTCCACGCGCGCCAATTCGACGATGGTGCAGCACTCGCCCAGGGTCTCGCGGATGCGCTCGAAGCGGTCGCGGTCGGCCAGTTCCATGCGGCGGGCGTCGGCGGGGATGGAGATGTGGTCGGCCAGGAAGATGAGCACCGCGTCGGGGTTGGGGTCCTTGCAGTAGGCGGCGATGGCGGCGAAGTCCTCCTCATGCGAGCCGCGCCCGTACAGCCCTTTCACCCCACGAATGAAAAACACCTGGAAGGGCGCCATGAGCGAGGGCGTGCGCGCGCGGTCCAACATCTCCTGCACGGTCGATTCGGCCAGGTCCATCTCCGAGATGCTGAGGTCGCGCAGGTCGGCGGGCACCAGGTGTTCGAGGATGGCGTCGCGGCAGCGCTTGCGGAAGAACACCTCATCGCCGACGAAGACGTAGGCGGGGGCGAGCTTGCGCGTCTTGACCTCGGAGACGAAGCGCTCGGAGGGCGCGAAGCCGCGGCTCGCCATCAGTAGTTCTCCAGGATGTTGCTGACCAGGGTGCGGGCGAAATCGCGGGTGGCGCGCTCCAGCGCCGGCGACTCCTCCTCGAAGAAGCTGTTCACATCGCTGGAGATCTGGTACTCCTCGCGAAAGACGTAGTTCTGGTTCTCCCACAGCACCTTGCCCTTGCGGTCGAGCAACTGCACCCGCAGGTTGACGGTGACCAGGCCGGAGGAGGCGCGGCCACTCTGCGAGTCGTAGGTCAGGGGCGCGAACTGGGCGGAGGTGACCACCCCGCGCAGCACCGCGTCGGAAGATTCATCCGGCCGGGTAGTGATGTGGTACTGCGTGCGGGTGGTGAACTCGCGCACCACGGCCGCCGTGAGCAGTTGCTCCAGCCGGTAGCTCTGGGTCTGATTGACGAAGGCGGGGACGGCGATGGAGTGGACGTCGGCGGGTAAGCGATCGGCGTGGCCGGCCTGGTGGTAACCGCAGCCCGAGACCAGGGTCCCCAGCAGGAGCGCGACGCCCGCCGTCAGCTTCCTCATGCCACCTTCCCCTGAGAGCGCGCCAACGCGGCGGCGCAGTCTACCGCGGTGAGCGCGCTGATTCGGAGATTGTCCGCCGCGGCCCACAGCCAGAAGGCATTCTGGCGCGCCAGGTCCTGGCGCAGCATCAGCAGGACCTGGTCCTGACCGGCGGCGCTCACGTTGCTGGGGGGATCCTCGGGGGCGCGCAGCACACGGATGTGCTCTCCCTCCAGGACTCGCGCCAGCTCGCCCCAGGACACCTTCCCCTCGGTCTCAACATAAAGGGAAAACACATGCCCGTGGAAGATGGGAGCCTGCAAAAGCACCACGGAAGGCACGGGCACGCGCTCCCCCGCCAGCCGGCGGAAATGTGCCAGGATGCGCTGCTCAGCAGATTCCAGCGTGGGGGCCGCCTTCTCTCCGTAGCGGGCCACCAGATTGAATGCCACCTGGGCGTCGAAGATCTCGCGGGGCAGCGGTTGGAAGGAGAGCAGGCTGACGGTCTGCTGATGCAGCTCGTCCATACCGCGGCGGCCGTGTTCGGAGGCGGGCTCGAAGATGGTTGCGACCGCTCGCTCCAGCCGGCCCGCTTTCTGCGCGCGCAGCAGCAGCAACGCCAACACGGTGGCGGCGGGATGGGCGGCCACAACCGTGCGCGCTTCGGGGGCGGGCGCGCCGTCGCCCAGCTCCTGCTCGATCCAGGGCGAGCGCACGGCCACGCCCGGCTCGTCCTCCAGAACGTAAGAGAGGTCCACGATGGCGGCGCCGGTCTTGCGCGCCGTGTTCCAGTGTTTGCGCGTGAACGCGGGCTCCGAAGCGAAGAAAGCCAGGTCCACGTGCTCCAGGTGTTCGGGCAGCACGCTTTGGATGAAGGTGGCCTCGTCGCCCACGGATTCGAGCTGGCCCAGCGCCTCGTCATCATCGAGCAGCTTCACATCCACCGCGGGAAAGCTGCCGGCCTCGAGGACTTCCTTCAGCTCCTTCCCTTTCAGGGTGGCGGCGCCGACGATGGCCACGCGCAGCAGTCCACCGCCGCCGGCCACGCCGGCCCGGCCGGAGGAACCCGGTTTCGCAGGGGCGGTCATCGCGGCTGGGAAGCTTCCTCGTAGGCGGGCGCGGCTGCGGGGCGGCGCAGCGCGTAGAAGAGGCGCGCCACCACGCCGGAGAGCATGTACACCAGCGCGATGGCGAAGAGCACGTAGCGCGAGAAGAACCAGATGGCGGCGATGAGGAAGCCGATGAGGATGATGTTGCGGAAGGGATGGCTACGGCGCAGGTCGATGTCCTTGAAACTGTAAAAACGCCAGGTACTGACCATGAGGAAGGCCAACGCTACCAGCAGCGCGATCCAGGTGGCGGCCAGCCACCACAGCGCCACCGGCTCGCCGGAGGTAAAGTGCACGATGGCGGCGATCACGCCGGCGCCGGCGGGGATGGGCATACCCACGAAATACTTGCGGCCGGGGCGGCCGGGATTGGAGGGCTGCGGGTTGCGCTGGATATTGAAGCGGGCGAGGCGGCTGGCGCCGGCCATCAGAAAGACGAAGCTGGCGATGCCGCCGACCTGGATCAGGCGGGCGTGCAGATCCAGGTTGGCCATGGGCGGCAGCAGGCGGAATCCCCAGAGCCAGGCCAGCAGGGCGGGGGCCACGCCGAACGTGACGACGTCGGCGAGGGAGTCGAATTCGCGGCCGAAGTCGCTGGTGGTCCCGGTGAGGCGCGCGATGCGGCCATCCAGACCGTCCAGGACCACGGCGATGCCGATGGCCTTGGCGGCGTTGTCAAAGTGCCAGGGCTCGGCCACCGAGCCCAAGAGCGCTTGCACCAGCGCGTAGTAGCCCATGGCGATGTTGGCGGCGGTGAACAGGCCGGGGAGCAGCGCCATCCCCTTGCGGGGATGGCGGGACGGCAAGGGGTCGTCGGCGCGGCGCATGGGGGTGGTGTCGATCACGCGTCTCCTTCCCGGTAGGACGCGGCGCCGGCCAGCTCCGGTTCGCCCGCCGGAAGCAGGGTGGCGAGCACGCTGGAGCCTCCTTTGACCCTGTCGCCCACCTTCACGCCGACGGCGGCGCGCGGGTCCAGCAGCACGTCGGTGCGGGAGCCGAATTTGATCAGGCCGACTCGCTCCCCGCAGGCCACGGTGTCGCCCACCCGCTTGGTGAAGACGATGCGGCGCGCGATCACGCCGGCGATCTGCTTGAACACCAGGGTCTGCCCCGCGCCCTCCACGGTCACGACGTTCTGCTCGTTGTGCTCGGCCGATTCGCCGGCCATGGCGTTCATGAAGCGACCGCGGCGGTACTCGGCGCTGCGGATCACGCCGGCGATGGGCGAGCGGTTCACGTGCACGTCGAAGATGCTCAGGAAGATGCTGATGCGGGTGCGCGGCTGCCCTTCCACCTGCACTGTGGAAACATCGGTGACCTTGCCGTCGGCGGGAGAAACGATGGCCCCTGGGATCCGCGGAATGCTGCGCTCCGGGTCGCGGAAGAACCACAGGCAGAGCGCTCCCAGCAGCAGTGGCGGGAAGGCCCACCAGGGATTGGCCACCCAGCTCACCACCGCGGCTGCGGCGAGCGCGCCCAAGGCGTAATAAATGCCATCTCGAACCATGAGGGGACACCCTGATTATAGCGGGCTTTCTCGCGCGCCCTCTGGCTTTCTGGGTTCCTGGTGGGAGGAGGGGAGCGGCGGCCGCAAGAGCAAACCCCCGCCCTTGCGGCGGGGGCTGGGGGAACCTCGATCGATCAGGCCACTTGGTGATCGCGCCGGTACCGCTGCTCCAGGATCTCCATCTGGTCCTTGAGCCGCAGCTTCAACTTCTTCAGGCGAACCTCTTCCAGCTTCTCGTCTTCAGAGAGGAACCGCTTCTGGATCAAAGTGTCGAGGCGTTGGGAGTACTGCGAGTGTTCCTGGAGGAGCTTGCGAAACTCCTCGCTCTGGGTGATGAGCAAATCTCTCACCTGGGATGCCATCCAGTGCACCTCCTACCGAGGTCTGGCCGTAAAACCCTACCACACGCTATTTTACCCTTCAACGGGAATTTCGGTCGCCTGTGGAAAAGTAAGGCGGTAGACCAGGGCGTCTTCTTCCGGGTCGTGGTAGTAGGACTTGCGGCGGCCGCTTTCGAGGAAGGCCCACTTCTCGTAGAGAGCACGGGCGGCGCGGTTGGACTCGCGGACCTCAAGAAAGACGCTGTGCGCCCCGTGGGCGTGGGCGCGGTCAAGCCATTCGCCCAGGAGGCGCGTGCCCAGGCCGCGGCGGCGCGCCGGGCCGGCGACGGCCACGTTCTCGATCTCCCACTCCTCACCCAGGTCGCGGCCGACAAGGAAGGCGCAGACCTTCCCTTCCTCCTCCAGCACCAAGGCGAGGCGCCGAGTGCCGGACTCGAAGAGGCGCTGGTAGTCCTGCTCTTTCCAGTGGGCAGCGGTGGCAGCGCGGCGCTCGAGTTCGAGCATGGCGGGGACGTCGGCGATCACTGCGGGGCGGATGTTCACTTCTGGAAGATCTCGGCGTCGGAGCGGCGGATGTAGTTGGCGTCCAGCTCTTCTGGGGTAACGGTCCGGCCCGTCAGGATCTTGCGCAGGCCCAGGCGGGCGATGGCGTCGCTGCGCGGGCGGGAGACCGTGACCACCGCCTCGGCCACGCCCAGCTCCTTCAAGGTCCGGGCTACGGCCTCATCGGGAGTCACCGCGTGCCGTCCGGAGGTGCGCAGGACATCCGCGAACTCCCCCGGGGTGAACAGGCACTCATGGCAGAGCACAGCCTGGCCGCCCTTCACCTCGAACTCTCCCGCATAGACCTCGCTGCGGCCGGCGTCCAAGGCCGCCACCACCTTGCCTTCCTGACCCGACTCGACGGCGACCGCCTCCAGCAGCGAGACCATGGCGACAGGCTTGCCGAGCACCTCGGCCAATGCCTTGACTGCGGCCAGGCCCACTCGCAATCCTGTGAAAGAGCCCGGCCCGGAGGCGGCCGCGATCGCGTCGACGTCCTCCTTCTTCAGGTCGTGCTTGCTGAGCAGCGAGGCGATCTGCGGGATGAGCTGCGCCGAAAAGGTGCCGCCGGTGAGGGGCATGACCTCGAGGACCTCGAACCTGCGGGCATCGCCGCGGGCCAGCGCCAGGCTGCCGTGCTTGCCGCTGGTATCGATGCCGAGCAGCAGCATGTCAGGCCTTCTTCAGCTCTTCCTCGACCAGCTCCAGCAGCACGCCGCCCGCGCTCGAGGGGTGGACGAAGATGTAGCGGTGTCCGCCGGCGCCGGTCATGATCTCGTCGGAGATGAAGCGGGTACCGGCCTGCTTCATGCGCGCCACCACGCCGGCCAGGTCGGGAACGTGCAGCGCCAGGTGGTGCAGCCCCTCGCCGCGCTTGGCGAGGAAGCGGGCCACGGGGGAGTCGTCCGAGGTCGCTTCCAGCAATTCGATTCGGGTGTCGCCGATGGGCACCATGGCCACGCGCACCTTCTCGTGTTCCACCGTCTCCTCGCCCGAGACGGTGAGCCCAAGCTGCTGGTAGAAGGCCTTGGCCGCCGCCAGCGACTTGACCGCGACGCCGAGATGATCGATGGAAAACATCAGGACTTCCCCAGCTTCTGGACGATCTCATCCACCAGAGTATAGGGATCGCGGCGATGCTCGGCGACCTCGGCGGCGTAGCGCGCCACGGCGCCGTCGCCCATCTGCTCCTGGAGCACGCGCGCCAGCAGGGCCTCGCGCAGCATCTCCACCAGGCGCTGGCGCCAATTCTCGGTCTTCTTCTGGAGCAGCAGGCCGTTCTTCTCGAGGAAGGCCTCGTACTGGGCGATCGCGGCAGCCAGGTCGGCGACGCCGGTGCCCTCGGTAGCCACGGTCTTGACGATGGGCGGCGCCCACTTGTCGGCGCGCGCGGCCAGCGCCTGCATGGCGCGGATCTCGCGCTCCACGCGCTCCGCGCCCTCGCGGTCGCTCTTGTTGATGACGAAGATGTCGGCGATCTCCATGATGCCGGCCTTGATGGTCTGCACGTCGTCGCCCATGCCCGGCACCAGGATGACGATGGTGATGTCGGCCAAGCGCACGATGTCCACTTCGTCCTGACCCACGCCCACGGTCTCGATCAGGATGAGGTCTTTGCCGCTGGCGTCGAGCACGGTGGCCACGTCGGCGGTGGTGCCGGCCAGTCCACCCAGGAAGCCGCGCGTGGCCATGGAGCGGATGTAGATGCCGGGATCGGCGTGGTGCGACTGCATGCGGATGCGGTCGCCCAGGATGGCCCCGCCGGTGTAAGGGCTGGTGGGATCGACCGCGATGATGCCCAGCGTCCGCCCCTGCTGGCGGTAGAGACGCGCCAGTTGGTCCACCAGGGTGCTCTTGCCCGCGCCCGGCGAGCCCGTCAACCCCACCAGCCGCGCCTTGCCGCTGAAGGGAAAGAGCGCCTTGAGCAGGTCGAGCGACTCGGGCCGCCGGTCCTCGATGGCGCTGATGGCGCGCGCCAGCGCCCGCGGATCACCCGCTCGCACCCGCTCGATGAAGGATTGTGGGTCGCGGCTCAGAATCGCTCTCCGGAGAGTGCCCGAAGGAGCAGTATAAACGAGGTCGCGTTCACAGCCTCACCCGGCTGAGTTACTGCGTCCCTTCCCTTTTCACGGTGAAGTCCCCGGCGCGCGGGCCGGGGGCCAAAACCCATCCCGGCTTGAGTTCGAGCTTCCAGCCTTCCCCTTCGCGAGCGGCCGCGTCCTTGGGCGCGGAGACCTGGCAGCGCGCGAAGTGGCCGTTCTCGCGCACCATGAGCGCACCCTTGGAGACCTCCAGCGTTCCCCAATCGTCCTGCAGGTGCAGGGTGGGATAGACGGTCGAGTTCTCGTCCAGGGCGGCAACGTTGTTGGGATCGAAGCCCCATTGCACGTTGGGGCCGAGAGGCAGGACCAGTACCGGCCCGTCGATCACGCGGGCGCGATACTCGGCGACCACCTTTTGGCGCTGGGCCTCGCGCTTGTCCTCCAGGGCGAAGACCTCGTCGCCGTCATAGCGGGCGGCGCGTTCGGCCGCAGCACTCTTCGTTACAGGTCCCAGGTGAATGCCATAGGCGCGGGCCAGCAGCGCACCCAGATCTCCTTCCTTCTTCGCCAGCTTCCTCCAGGGCAGCCTGGACTCATCCAGCAGGCAGCCATAGACGGGCCCGGAGACATAGGCGAAAGAGCGAACGAAGGTCTGTCGGTACTGCGCGTCTTGAGTGTTGAGGGCGGCGCGCATCTCGAACTCGCGCGGAGCGGCGCTGCTCAGCGCGTAGCCGGTGTATTCCGCCAAGCCTTCGTTCATCTCCAGGGCATTCTCGTTCGCGGCCGCCTGGGGGAAGAGCGAGCGGCGATAGGCGCGGAAGTAGAGTGCACTCTCGATGGCCTTCCGCCGCGCCGGCCCGGTGGACCACAGCGCCCGCGTCAGTGCGCGCCACTCGAGCAGCAGCCAGACGCGGCCGTCGCGCGAGTCCAGGTGGTTGTTCACGGAGTCCATGGCGGGCAGTCCGATCTGCTTCTGGATGCGGTGGAAGGACTCGTGCATCATCAGCCGCAGGCGCTCCTGGCGGTAGCGCGGTAGCGGCCACATGATCATGGTCCATTCGACCCCCGCCCAGCGCACGGCGGTGTTGGCGATGGGGACTTCGGCCGGCAGCTTGCCTGTGTAAACTTCGCCCACCGGCTCGAGGTGCCCCTCGTCATCCGCCTGGTTCGCGACCACGACACGGGTCTCGGGATCGGCCAGCAAGGTCGGTCCGTAGAGGCGCACGCCCCAGAGCGCGCCGGCGTCCTTTTCGGAGAGCGCCTTGGCCTCGCGGAAGTACTGTGTCGCAACTGCCGGGTTGATGACCGGCTCCTGGGCCAGGGCGGCGGATGCCAGTAGCACCACGCAGGCAAGGCGGAGGGTTCCACGCGCGCGCGAAGCCAGAAGGCCACTCGTACCCTGCAGCATAGGGTTCCTTTCCAGAATGGGGTGGGACCGGCGTTCAGGCAAATAGACGAGCGGGTGAGAAAAACGTCACCCTTGCACACGCGTGCCTAGTCCTTCAGCAACTGGCGCGCGATGACCAGGCGCTGGATCTCGCTGGTGCCTTCGCCGATGGTGCACAGCTTCACATCGCGGTAGAACTTCTCCGCCGGGTAGTCCTTGATGAAGCCGTAGCCGCCGTGGATCTGAACCGCCTCGTTGGCGCAGCGTACCGCCACCTCGCTGGCGTAGAGCTTGGCCATGGAGGACTCCTGGGTGGTCTTCAGCCCGGCGTCCTTGCGGGCGGCGGCGTTGTAGGTGAGCAGGCGCGCGGCCTCCAGCTCGGTGGCCATGTCGGCCAGTTTCCACTGGATGGCCTGGAAGTCGCTGATGGGCTTACCGAACTGCTGCCGCTGCTTGGAGTACTTGAGCGCCGCCTCGAAGGCGCCCTGGGCCATGCCCAGGCCGAGGGCGGCGATGGAGATGCGCCCGCCGTCGAGCACGCGCATGGCGTCCACGAAGCCGTCGCCCTCCTTGCCCAGCAGGTTGCCCAGCGGGATCGAGCAATCCTCGAAGATGAGTTCGGAGGTGTCGCTGGCGCGCAGGCCCAGCTTGTTCTCCTTCTTGCCCGCGCGGAAGCCCTTGGTCCCCTTCTCCACCACGAAGGCGGAGAGGCCGTGGGTATGCGCGGTCTTGTCGGTCACGGCGATCGCGACCACCACGTCGGCGTAGTGGCCGTTGGTGATGAAGGTCTTGGTGCCGTTGAGCACCCAGCAGTCTTTCTTGCGGACGGCCGTCATGCGGGCGCTGCCGGCGTCGGAACCCGAGCCGGGTTCGGTCAGCCCCCATGCGCCGATGAACTCGCCGGTAGCCAGCTTGGGAATGTACTTGCGCTTCTGCTCCTCGCTGCCCGCGATCCAGATGTGGTTGGAGCACAGCGAGGTGTGCCCGGCCACGATGATGCCCACCGAGCCGTCCACCCGCGAGAGCTCCTCGATGGCGGTGACGTACTCGATGTACCCCATGCCGGCGCCGCCGTACTCCGACGGGAAGATCACGCCCATCAGCCCCAGTTTGCCCAGCTCCTTGATGGTCTCCAGGGGGAAGTGGGAGGCCTCGTCCCACTCCATAACGTGAGGCAGGATCTCGCGCTCGGCGAACTGGCGCACGCTCTTGCGCAACTGCTGCTGCTCTTCGTTCAGTTGGAAGTCCAAGACGGCTCCTCGATTTCGCGGTTGCCTAGGCTGTGCCCAGCGCGCGGACCCGGCGCACGATGTCGTCGGGGTCGGCGGGGCGGTTCTCCTGCTGGTGAGAGAAGATGAGCTTGCCGTCCACCAGCACGTCGAGCACTCCCCTCCCCGCGAAATGCATCTCCGGCTTCACGCCGAAGGCGTCGCGCAGCGCTCGTTTCAGGCGGCCCGCCTGAGCGATCAGGTCCAGTCAGGTGAAGCAGCGGCGGATCTCGATCTTCATGGTCGGCTCCTCAGGAGCGCGCGTGCTGCTCGCGCGCGATCTTCTCGGCCTCCGCCTTCAGGGCGTCGAGCCAGTCGGCATACATCTTCACGATGTCTTTCTTGACGCCCTCACCCAGCAAGAGCGTGCCCGGGCCGGAAAAGTCCTCCCAGGTCTTGAGCACGGTGGTCGAGCCGTCGGGCTGCAATTCGAAGCTGAACCAGTGCTCGCCGGTGACGCCCTTGGCCTTGCCCACCCAGGCGACCTTGGCCGGCGCCTCTGCCTCCAGGACGACCGGCTGCACCTTCAGGCTGCGCGGGCGCACGAACTCCAACTGGAAGCGGCTGCCCTTCTTCCAGGGCTCGCCCTGCAGCCACTTGGACTGACCGATGCAGGCGTTCCACCAGGACCACTCTTCCAGCTTCTGGAACTTCTCCCAGACGTGCTCGGGGCGGCACTTGGCGGTGACGGAATGTTCGAGGCGAATGGCCATCTTCGGTTGTTGCCGGCTTCCCTTCTTCCGACTCGGTTACTTCCTACAGATCTCTCGCAGGACCTGCAGGGCGCGCTCGCAGCCGCCGCGGTCCACGTCCATGTGCGTGACCATGCGCATGGCCTCGGGGCTGATGCCGTTGGCCAGGATGTTGCGCTCCCCCAGCCGCCGCGACAGTTCGGCGGAGGTCATGCCCGTGCCGCTGATGTCGAAGATCACGATGTTGGTGGCCACCTTGCCGGCATGGATCTGGATGCTCGGGACCCTGGCCAGGCCTTCGGCCAGGAACCTGGCATTGGCGTGGTCCTCTTGCAGGCGCGCCGGCATCTTCTCCAGGGCGATGAGCCCCGCGGCGGCCAGGATGCCGGCTTGGCGCATGCCTCCGCCCAGCGACTTTCTATAGACCCGCGCCTGATCGATGAACTTGCGGCTGCCCACCAGCAGCGACCCCACCGGCGCGCCCAGGCCCTTGGAGAGGCAGAACATCACGGAATCGAACTTGCGGGTGATCTCGGCGACGGGCTTGCCCAGGGCGGTGGCAGCGTTGAAGACCCGCGCCCCGTCGAGGTGGACGGGCAGGCCGGCGTCGTGCGCGCCCTCGCAGATCTCGTCGGCCACCGCCTGCGGGTAGACCGTTCCCCCGGCCATGTTGTGCGTGTTCTCCAGCGCCACCAGGCCGGTCTGGGCCACGTAGTAGGTCTTGGGGCGGATGCGAGGCTTGAGGTCGGCCCAGCGCAGGATGCCGTCCTCGCCGCGCACCGGCCGCGCCACGCAACCGGAGAAGTGCGCCAGCATGGCCATTTCATAGTCCAGGATGTGGGCGCGCTCCTCGCACAGCACCTCCTGGCCGGGACGGGTGTGGATCTTGATGGCGATCTGGTTGCCCATGGTGCCGCTGGGCACGAAGATGGCGGCCTCGCGGCCGAAGATCTCGGCGGCGCGCTGCTCCAGGCGGTTGATGGTGGGGTCTTCGCCGTAGACGTCGTCGCCCACCT